>NZ_JBXUOY010000122.1:0-14914 GCF_057196705.1 Streptomyces sp. ATLC9
GCTCGCGGTCCGCGCCGCCCCGCGCGGGCAGTGGGAGCGGCTGACGGAGTCGGGCCTGCCGGTGGTGCGCGACGCCGGCTTCACCGAGATCGCCCCGGGCTCGGCCACGGTCGTGGCCGAGCACCCGGCGCTCCCGGCGCGGCCCGGCCGAGACGGCTGAGGCGGCCGAGGGGACTACCGCCCGCCCTCGAAGGCCTCTCCCCCGGCGCCCTCGGCGCCACCGGAGGTCTCCCCCTCGCCGTCCCGCTTGCCCGCGCCCCACTCCCGCGTCCTGCGCTCCCGCTCCATCCGCCGCCGCAGCGCGGCGGGCGGGCCGGTGAGCTCGGGGAAGTCCGTCCGCAGCGCGCGGACCAGCGAGTACATCATCAGGAAGGCCAGGACGAAGAACGGCAGGCCGAGCACCGTGATCACCTCGGCGAGCGCGTCCAGGCCGCTCTTGCCGGTGGCCGCGATCAGCGTCCCCGCGACCACGCCCTCGGTGATCGCCCAGAACACCCGCTGCCTCGTCGGCCCGCCCTCCTCCCGCTGTCCGGCGCTGAGCATGTCCACCACCAGGGACGCCGAGTCCGAGGAGGTGGTGAAGAAGATGACCACGATCAGCACCGAGAGGGCCGAGACGAAGGTGGTGAGCGGGTAGTTCTCCAGGAAGGTGAAGAGCGCGCCGGGGATGTCGCCCTCCTCGACCACGTCCCGCACCAGCCCGCCGGCGCCGTTCATCTCGATGTCGATGGCGGACAGCCCGAAGACGCTGAACCACACGATGGTGAAGGCCGTGGGCAGGGCGAGGACGCCGAGGACGAACTCGCGGATCGTGCGGCCCCTGGAGATGCGGGCGATGAAGATGCCCACGAACGGCGACCAGGTGATCGTCCAGGCCCAGTAGAACACCGTCCAGGTGCCCTGCCATCCGGTGTTGGCGAAGGTGTCGTTCCAGAAGGCCAGCGAGACCAGCGAGGACAGGTAGACGCCGACGTTCTCGATGATCCCCTTGGCCAGGAACAGCGTCGCCCCGGTGGCGAGCACGAAGAGCATCAGCCCGACGGCCATGACGATGTTGATGTTCGACAGCCGCCTGATGCCCTTGTCCAGGCCGTAGACCACCGAGGTGGTGGCGATGGCGGTGATCACGGTGATCAGCAGCACCTGGACCAGCGAGTTCTCCGGCAGGCCGAACAGCCGCGCCAGTCCGCTGTTGATCTGCATCGTCCCCAGACCGATGGAGACCGCGACGCCGAAGAGCGTGCCCATCACCGCCGCGATGTCCACGATCCGGCCCGTGGTGCCGTACACCCGGTCCCCCAGCAGGGGATGCAGCACGGAACTGACCCGGAAGGGCATCCCGCGCACGTAGACGAAGTAGGCGAACGTCAGCGACGGCAGGCAGAAGATCGACCAGGTGTGCAGGCCGAAGTGGTACAGCGAGTAGGCCATCGCCATCCGGGCGGCCTCGGTGCTCTCCGGCTCGACGCCCTGCTGGGGCGGCTCGGCGAAGTGGCTGATCGGCTCGGCCACGCCCCAGAACATCAGGATCGTGCCGATCCCGGCCGCGAACAGCATCGCGAACCAGGTCCGCCTGCTGTACTCCGGGCGGCCGTCCTGGTCCCCCAGGCGGATGTGGCCGTAGCGGCTGACGGCGATCCAGAGCAGGTAGACCAGGAAGGTCGTCACGCCCAGGATGTAGAACCAGCCCAGGTTGGTGAGCAGCCAGTCCGAGGCCGTGGCGAAGATCCGGTCGACCTGCTCCGTCAGCGAGATCGCCGCGACCACGAACAGCACGGTGAGCCCGGCGGAGGTGAAGAAGATGACCGGATCCGTACGGAGCCCCAGTAGGCGCTGCAACTTTTCCAGCATGTACCTCTCCCTGGAGGACTGGTCCGATTTTCGTCGTTTTCCGGTCCGGTGCGGGCACGACACACAGGCGCCGGCCGCGAACGGACCGGGATGGGGCCCCGGCGAAAGCTCAGGTGAAGCTCTGAACTCCGCCGCGCGGGATTGGTGATCCCTCTGCCCGGAGATGACAACCCCACACGGGGAGGAGCCGTCGAGGGGGGCGGGCGTGGCACGACTGGGTACGGGGATCGGCTGGCGGCCGGGAATCGCGGACGCGGTCGAGGCGCTGCCGGATGTCGGCTGGGTGGAGGTGGTCGCGGAGAACGTCTGCCCCGGCCACCTTCCGCCGGCGCTGGTACGGCTGCGCGAACGCGGCACCACCGTGGTGCCGCACGGGGTGGGGCTCGGGCTCGGGGGCGCTCAGCGGCCCGAGCCCGCCCGGCTGGCGGCGCTGGCGCAGCGGGCCGAGGCTCTGGAGGCGCCGCTGGTCACCGAGCACATCGCGTTCGTCCGGGCCGGGGGGCCGGGGACCGGGGCGCCGGCGATGGAGGCCGGGCACCTGCTGCCGGTGCCGCGTACCCGCGACGCGCTGGAGGTGCTCTGCGAGAACGTCGTGATCGCCCAGGACGCGCTGCCCGTGCCGCTGGCGCTGGAGAACATCGCGGCCCTGCTCCCCTGGCCCGGCGAGGAGCTGACCGAGGCGGAGTTCCTGACCGAACTGGTGGACCGCACCGGCGTCGGTCTGCTGATCGACGTCGCCAACCTCCACACCAACCGCGTCAACCGCGGCGAGGACCCGCTGGCCGTCCTGGACGGCCTGCCGCTGGACGCGCTGGCGTACGTGCACGTGGCGGGCGGTGTGGAGCGCGACGGGGTGTGGCACGACAGCCACGCCCACCCGGTGCCGGAGCCGGTACTGGAGCTGCTGGCCGAGCTGTGCGCGCGCACCGGTCCGCCGGGGGTACTGCTGGAGCGCGACGACGACTTCCCCCCGCGGGAGGAGCTGGCCGCCGAACTGGCGGCCGTACGGGGCGCGTTCGAGGGGACGGCGCGGAGCGCGGGAGGCGCCCGTGTCTGATGCCCGCCCCACTACCGGACCCGGTCCCGTGACCGGCTCCGACACTGACGCGGCCCGCCACCGGCTGGCCGCCGCCCAGACCGCCCTGCTGGGGGCCCTGGTCGCCGGCGGCCCCGCGCCCGCCGGCTTCGACCCCGCCCGGCTGGAGGTCCAGCGCCGGGCGCTGGTCGCCAAGCGGGCCTCCGTCATCGCCGGTATCGCGCCCGAACTGCCGCGCGTCCTGGGCGAGCGCTACCGCCCGGCGTTCGCCGCCTACGCCCGCGGCCGCCCCATGACCGGCGGGTACCGCCCGGACGCCATGCGCTTCGTCGCGCACCTGCTGGAGTCCGACTCCACCCTGTCCCGGCACCAGCGCCGCCGCCTGCGCCGCTGGTACCGCGAACGCTCCGGCCGGGCCCCTCGGGGGTGGGGCCCGGCCGGTCTCCTCCCCCGCCTCCTGCGGCGGGGCACGTAGCGGGCCCGCGCGGACGCGGCCGGGGCGGCGGCTTTACTCAGCCCCGCTCCGCCGCACGCGCGACGAACGCAGCCCACCCGTCCCGGCCGATCCGGAGTATGGGCCCGTCGCCCGCGGCCTTGGAGTCCCGTACGTACACGGCGTCCGGACCGGTCGCCACCTCGACGCAGTCCCCGCCGTCCGATCCGCTGTGGCTGCTCTTGAACCAGTGCAGCTCGCCCATGTTGCCGGTCACCTGTTCCGCGCTCATGTCTCTACCACCAGCCGCTCGATGAGTCGTGCGGACTCCTCGATGTTCCGCAGTGCGCTGACCTCCAGCAGACGTCGCCACTGCTCGCGCATGGCCTCCGGGCCGCCCACAAGATCGCGCAGCGCCTCCTCGCCGAGGATGAACGACAGCTCCGCCATCGGCACGCGCGTCAGCAGCTTCTGGCGGCTGAGCCGGGCCTCGGTGTGCTGGTCGAGGGTCTCCTCGCCCAGCGGCGGGCAGTGCCCGCCGAAGACCGCCCGCGCGTAGCCCTCCGCCTGCGGCAGGCCCGGCACCAGCAGCGGATCGTAGGAGAAGCGGCTCAGCGCCTCCGACTCCAGGAGCGCGAAGTTGCGGAAGAAGCGCGGCAGTTTGGCCCGTTCCACGTCGTCCTGGAGGACTTCCAGGACGCCCCGCGCCCCCAGCGCGCGGTCCGCCGCGATCGTGAACGCGGCCTTCGCCGGCCGCCGTCCCTGCTCGACCGGGGCGACCTGCTCCAGCGAGTAGCCGATGGCGTCCCCGAGCTGCTGCTGGTTCAGCCCGGCCTGTTTCCTGAGGTGTTGAAGGAGCCTGCCGTAGGCCGACCACACCCCCGGCGGATCGCCGCTGTCCTCCTTCACCCGCACCGCGTGACCGTTCCGCGTGTCCCGCACCGCCCTCACGTCCCTCCGTCCCCAGGTCCGTCCCGCTCGTCCGAGCCCCCGGCGGCTTCCGCCGTCCGTCACCGCCGGGGGCCATGTCCAACGCGGCCCGCGCGGGCCGGGGCACGGCCCGGGACCCGTACAACACCCGTACGAGGTCCGGTTGTACGGGCCGGCGGCGGCGCGTGCGGTCAGCGGACCCGCTCGACCGTCCGGCCGTCGGTGTGGGTGAGGTAGTCGTCCGGGTCGAGGTCCATGGCCTTGCGCCGGGGCGAGGCCCAGTACACGGCGTCGCGTTCCTCGAACCTCCCGGGGCCGTCGTAGGAGATCAGCCGGACGAACCGGTTGCGTTCCCGGTCCACCCGGGCCCCGCCGATCGTGAAGCCCGGTGCCAGGCGCAGCGGGACGATCTCCTCCCGCCACCGTTCCACCCACTCGTCCGGCGTTCCGTCACGGACGGTGTGCGTGCGCAGTTGTGTGGTCCTCGCCAAGGCGGGCGTCCTCTCCGGTCGAGGGCCGCCGCCCACATGATCGGGAGGCGGCCCGGTGTCGCGGACTCGCGCCATCGTCCGCCGCCCGCCACCTTCCGTTTCGCGGGACCGGGAGGAAGAAGCGGGGTACATACGTCCAGGCCATCACCCCTTCGGGGGTGCTGGGAGGCAACCGCCCAGCGTGGGGCCGCCCGTTCCGCCAACACCGGCGGCGCGGAACCGTCTTGGCCGGAAAACGCCTGCGTCGCCCGATCGGGCCCAGGGAAAGGATCGGCTCGTCACTGAAAGCGACAAGGGGGTTGCGTGGGGTTCGGGCAAGAGTGGAAAGAGCGCTTCGAGGAGAAGCTCGACGCCTACGGCGGGAAGCTCGGCGAGATCGACGAGGGGGTCGCGGCGGTCCGTACGTCGCTCGCCGAGGCGGACGAGGACAGGTCGGCATCGCCGTCGCCGCAGGTCTCGGACCAGGAGCTCTACAAGCTCCGGGAGACCGTCTCCACCGGGACCATGGTCCTGCGAGAGGAGAACCGGGAACTGCGCCGGCGGCAGGAGAGGATGCTCAGCGACCTGAAGGACCTGCGTCTGGAGATCACCGGTGGCCGGACTGGGATGCACCCGACATCCTCCCCGGCTCTCCCGGAAGCCGATGACTCCGACAAGGCGGGCGAGGTCGTCGAGGCCAGAGGCGAAACGGGGGAGGCGGCCGGGTTCCCGCCGTCGTCCCCACTGAGCGAAGCACCCGAGACACAGGACAGCCGACGACAGGAGGAGTGCGTGGAGCGGGAGCCGGACGGCGGGCGGCGGGAGACCGGGAACGGCGTACCGGCCACCTCGGCCGGGGCGACTTCCTCCGGGGAGACCGAGGAGACGCCGGAAGAGCGCATGAGGACGGTGAAGAAGGCCGCCGAGCGGGCGCTCCGGAACCGTTCCGAGGATGCCCGCGGCCGTACCGACCGCACAGCCGTACCCCCGGCGGCGGACGGCCGGCGGCTCCACGGCGTCCACGCGGGCGGCGGGGGCGGGAACGGACCGCGGCCGGGGCCGGAGGACGGCCGGGAGACACCGCCCGACCCGCTGGCAGAGCACGCGGAGCTGCTGCTGAACGCCGCCGGGGTGTCGCGCGCCGAGCTGGTCTGCCACCGCGACACCTGGGGGTTCCTACTCGTCCAGACCGTCCAGCACCCGCGCTTCCGCGTCCCCGGAACGGTCGAGGACGTTAACAGCGGGAACGTACGGACGCACCTGTCCGGGCCCTCGCTCATCGCGGCCCTGATCAGCCTCTGGAAGGCTCGCGAGAAGTCGAGCGAGGAGGTGGACGCGGACTGGGCGATGGCCGTCGTGCTCTACGACCGCATCCGCGACCGGCTGACCGAAGCCGGGCCCGGCGGCGGACGCCGCACCGTCCGCATCGTGCTGGACGACGGGGACGGGCCGGAGGAGACGGCGGCGGCCGCCGAGCCCTCCGCCGGGGAGGAGCCGGAGGCCGCCTGACCCCGCCCGCTCACACCGCTGCGGGCCGGCCGGCGTCCCGCCCGCAGCGGTGCGGGACCGGGTTCAGTGCCCCGCCGCGAGTGCGACGAGAGCGGCCCACCCGTCGCAGTCGACCCCCGGGGCCCGCCGACCGCCGCGGACGCGGTTCAGCCGGTGAAGGCGTACGAACGGTGGCTGGAGCGGATTCCCTGGGTCCACTCGGCGGCCGTACTGGGCGAGAGCGGCCCGGAGCAGGGTGACGAACGGCACCGTATCGCCACCCTGCGCAACTGTCGCAGCCTCATTCCGCTCGCGCACGACGCGAGGAAACCCATGTTCGACCTCAAAGCGGCCGACGGTGCTCTCGGCAGTACGCAGAAGTACGTGCAGACCTGTTATCGGGAGTTCCGCGGCCTGGCGGAGAAGGTGCTGGCCCGTACGGAGGGACTCGACGGCGGGTGATCGGCCGGTCCGCCTCCTGCCGCTCACCGACGGGGGCTGTGCGACCGTGCCCTGGCGGCGACCGTCACAACGCTGTCGTATTCCGGTCGGTCAACCGCTTTGCGGAAATACACTGTTGGCCGACCGGTCGGGGTGGTCGTCGAACGGGGGCACGGGGTGGGACTCGTCGGGGAGATGGCCGCGGTGCGCGCGGGGCGGGGGAATCCCCGCGCGATGGTGGGCGAGTTCCGCCGTACCGCCGTGCTGGTACCGCTGATGGGCGGTGGGCTGCTGACCGCCGTGTACGGGGGCGTGCGCTGGATCCACGCGTTCACCGACGAGGCGGCGATGGCCCGCTTCGCCCGTCTCAAGGGCGCCGCGCCCGGTGAGGAGTGGGAGTACGCGGCGCTGCTGGGGGCCCGGCTGCTGGACGTCGTCATCCCTTCCATGGACGGCCCGGCCGGGGTGGTGGTCAACGCCGCCGACGAGAACGGCTCGATGCTGTTCCCGCCGGCCAGAGGCATCGTGCCGGACGCGGCGGCGGTGGACACGGGTACGGAGAGCGGCGGCGCGGAGCGGGACGGGGGCGCGCGGTGAGCGGTGACGGGGACCTGAAGTTCTCCAAAGAGGCCCTGGACCTCATCACCAAGGGCCTGAACGGGGCGATCGACGAGCTGAAGGGAGTGGGGAGTTCGACCACCGGCTCTGTGCAGGGCGCGGGCTTCGACTCGATGGCGATGACCGCCATGGAAGCCGGTCACTCGGGCCTGGCCAAGGACTTCGAGGGCTTCTGCGATGACTGGGCCTGGGGCGTACGCACCCTGATCATGGACGCCAACGGGCTGGCGGCCCGGCTGGGGCTGGCGGCGGGCATGGTCCACGCCGAGGACCAGTACTGGCAGGGCACCTTCAAGGTCGCGGCCAACTCCTTCGTCGGCAACCCCCACCTGTCCGAGGGCGGGATCATCCAGCGGGAGTGGGGCGAGCTGGTCTCCTTGGACAGCTACAAGCCCGACTACGGCATCGAGTCGTTCCAGCAGGCCGGCCATGAGATGGCGCAGACCTGGAAGGACACCGGCCGCACCGTGCTGACCGAAGGCCAGGGCGGGGAGCGGACGGAGTTCCTCAACGAAGCCCTGGGCGTCGACGACCAGGCTTTCGACCGGGCGGTGGACGACGCCTTCGGCCCCTCACCGGAGGAGCGGGCACAGCGGCAGGGCGGCGGGGGTGAGGGCTGATGGGCTGGCGTGACTTCGTTCCCGACGTCATCGAGGACAAGGCCGAGCAGGGTGTCGAGCTGATCGGCGAGGGGGTCGAGAAACTGGGGGACGCCGGTGCCGACCTGCTGGAGGAGGCCGGCTGGGAGTCCGGCGCGGACTGGGTGCGGGACAAGTCCCGCTCCGCGGCCAACGCGATGGGCGCCGACGTCGACGAACTCCAGCTCGGGCAGACGGAGGACCCCGAGAAGCTGATCCACGGCAGCGCCTCGAAGCTGCGCTCGACCGCGGGTCACCTGAAGGAGTTCGCCAAGGCCTTCGACCGCGTCGGGCGTGGCGTCAAGGGCCTGGACTCCGGCGACCTCCGGGGCGAGGCGGCAGACGCCTTCCGCACCAAGGCGGCCCAGGAGCCCCCGAAGTGGTTCAAGGCGGCAGAGGCCTGCGAGAAGGCCGCCGGCGCGCTGGAGGACTTCGCGGGCACGGTGGAGTGGGCCCAGGGCCGGGCGAAGGAGGCGGTCTCCAAGTACAAGGCGGCCGTCAAGGCGTCCGAGGACGCGCGGGAGGCCCACAACACCAAGGTCGACACCTACAACAAGGACGTCAAGGCGTACAACGCCAAGGTGGAGGCCGGGCAGGACCCGGGCACGCCGCCGGTGTGCCCGGCCGCCTTCAAGGACCCGGGTCCGGCCGGGGCCGAGGCGGCCGAGGAGATCCTCTCCGAGGCCCGCAAGCAGCGTGACACCGCCGCGGAGAAGGCCCGCTCGGCCGTGCGGGCCGCCCGGGAGACGGCGCCGGCCGAACCGTCCTACGGCGATCAGGTCAAGCTCGGCGTGGTCGGGGTCGGGATGGACGCCTCCCACTTCTACGGCGGGGTCATCAAGGGCACCACCGGCCTGGTCTCCTTCGTCCGCAGCATCAACCCCACCGACCCGTACAACATGGCCAACCCGGCCGAGTACGCCACCAGCCTCAACAGCACCCTCTCCGGACTGGTCCTGGCCGCCAACGACCCGTGGGGCGTCGGCCGGCAGATGGTCACCGACTTCATGAAGGACCCGGCCGAGGGGCTGGGCCGGCTGGCGCCCGACGCGGCGCTGACAGTCGCGACCGGCGGCGCCGGGGCGGGCGTCAAGGGCGTGCGGATCGCGGCGGAGGCCGCGGACACGGCCGCCGACGCGGGCAGGGCCCGCCGCGCCCTGGACAGGGACGGCCCGGAGCAGCACGGCAGCAAGCCGGAGGAGCGCGACTCCGGCGGCACGGACCCGGTGGACCTGGCCACCGGAAAGATGTTCCTGCCGCAGACGGACATCACCCTGCCCGGCGCGATGCCGCTGGTCTTCCGGCGGTACGTGGAGTCCGGGTACACCGCCGGGCGGTGGTTCGGGCCGTCGTGGGCCTCCACCGTCGACCAGCGGCTGGAGGTGGACGCCGAGGGCGTGGTGTTCGTCGCCGAGGACGGGCGGCTGCTGGCGTACCCGCATCCGGCCCCCGGCGTGCCCACGCTGCCGTCGGCCGGCTCGGCGCGGATGCCGCTGGAGCGCACCCCGGACGGCGGCTACGCCCTCACCGAACCGGACACCGGCCGGGTGCGGCACTTCGCACCCCCCGCCGGGAACGGAGACGGCGGGGTGGACGGTGTGGCGCGGCTGGAGCAGATCACCGACCGAGCCGGGCACCAGATCCTCTTCGTCCACGACGAGGCCACCGGCGCGCCGCTGCGGATCGAGCACAGCGGCGGCCACACCCTGCACCTGACCGTCGAGGACGGCCGCGTCACCGCCCTGTCGCTGGGCGATCAGGTGGTCAGGCGCTACGGCTACACCGACGGCCACCTCACCGAGGTCGCCGACTCCTCGGGGCGGCCGCTGCGCTTCGAGTACGACGACGAGGCCCGGGTGACCGCCTGGACCGACTCCAACGACCGGCGCTACGACTACGTCTACGACAACCTGCACCGGTGTGTCGCCGAGGGCGGCACCGAGGGCCACATGCAGGTCCGCATCGCCTACGACGGGACCGACCCGGACACCGGCCACAAGGTCACCACGCTGACCACCGCCGCCGGGCACGCCACCCGCCATGTGATCGACGACCGCTGCCGCACGGTCGCCACCACCGACCCGAACGGCCACACCACCCGCTACACCTACGGCGACCACCGGCAGCCGCTGACCGTCACCGATGCCCTGGGCCGCACCACCGCCTTCGCCTATGACGAGCTGGGCCGCCTCACCGGCCTGACCCGCCCGGACGGGCGGCAGATCACCGTCACCCGCGACGGGCTCGGCCTGCCGGCCGAGGTGCGCGAGGCGGACGGGGCGGTGTGGCGGCACACCTACGACGGGCGCGGCCTGCGCACCGCCACCACCGACCCGGCCGGCCACACCACCCGCTACACCTACGACAGGCGCGGCCATCTGGCCTCGGTCACCGACGCCCTGGGCCAGACCACGTCCGTACGCTGCGACGCGGCCGGGCTGCCGGTCGAGATCACCGACCCTCCCCCTGCCTCCGGCGGGGGGACCCCCATGGGTGCCGTCACCCGCTACACCCGCGACGCCTTCGGCCGCCCCACCGCCATCACCGATCCCCTGGGCGCGGTCACCCGCCTGGAGTGGACGGTCGAGGGCAGGCTCGCCCGCCGCACCGGCCCGGACGGAGCCGAGGAGCGCTGGGAGTACGACGGTGAGGGCAACCGCGTCCGTCACACCGACGCGGCCGGCGGGGTGACCACGTACGAGTACACCCACTTCGACCTGCTGGCCGCCCGCACCGGTCCGGACGGGGCGCGCCACACCTTCGAGCACGACGCAGAGCTGCGCCTGACCCGCGTCACCAACCCCCAGGGGCTGAGCTGGTCGTACGAGTACGACCCGGCCGGGCGCCTGATATCCGAGACCGACTTCGACGACCGCACCCTGTCCTACTCCTACGACGCGGCCGGTCAACTGGCCGCCCGCACCACCCCGCTGGGCGAGACAGTCGCCTTCGCCCACGACGAGCTGGGCCGCCTGGTCCGCAAGGAGGCCGGGGGCCGGGTCACCACCTTCGCCTACGACGCGGCCGGACGGCCGGTGGAGGCCGTCGGGCCCGACGCGGAGGTGCGCTGGCACCGCGACCGGCTGGGGCGGGTGAAGACCGAGCTGGTGAACGGCCGGGCCCTGTCGCTGTCCTACGACGCGCTGGGCCGCCGTACCCGCCGCACCACCCCCACCGGGGCGGTGTCCTCCCTCGCCTACGACGCGGCCGGCAACCGCACCGCCCTGACCACCTCCGGCCGCACCCTGGACTTCACCCACGACGCCGCCGGGCGCGAGACCGCCCGCCGTATCGGCGAGCACCTCACCCTGGCCCAGTGGTGGGACCCGGCCGGGCGCCTGACCGGCCAGGCCCTCACCGCCGGGCCGGAGAACGCGGTCACCGTCCAGCAGCGCACGTACCACTACCGGCCGGACGGCCACCTCACCGCCGTCGACGACCTCCTGTCCGGCCACCGTGCCTTCGACCTCGACCCGGCCGGCCGCGTCACCGCCGTCACCGCGGCCGACTGGAGCGAGACCTACGCCTACGACGCGGCCGGCAACCAGACCTCCGCCTCCTGGCCCGCCGGGCACGCCGCCGCCGACGCCACCGGCGAGCGCGCCTACACCGGTACCCGCCTCACCCGCGCCGGGCGCTTCCGCTACGAGTACGACGCGGCCGGCCGCACCGTCCTGCGGCAGCGCGTCCGGCTGTCGAGGAAGCCCGACACCTGGCGCTACGAGTGGGACGCCGAGGACCGCCTCACCACCGTCACCACCCCGGACGGCACCGTCTGGCGCTACCTGTACGACCCGCTGGGCCGCCGCATCGCCAAGCAGCGTCTCGCCTCGGACGGCGAAACCATGGCCGAGCAGGTGGACTTCACCTGGGACGGCCCGGTCCTCGTCGAGCAGACCACCACCTCACCCGAGCTGCCCCACCCGGTCGCCCTCACCTGGGACCACGCCGGCCTCACTCCCCTGGCCCAGACCGAGCGCCTCCTCGACCCCGGCGACCAGAGCGAGATCGACCGGCGTTTTTTCGCCATCGTCACCGACCTGGTCGGCGCTCCCACCGAACTCGTCGACGACACCGGCACCATCGCCTGGCACACCCGCACCACCCTGTGGGGCACCACCACCTGGAACCGCGACGCCACCACCTACACACCCCTGCGGTTCCCCGGCCAGTACCACGATCCCGAGACCGGCCTGCACTACAACTACTTCCGCTACTACGACCCGGCCACCGGCCGCTACACCACCCCCGACCCCCTCGGCCTGGCCCCCGCCCCCAACCCGGCCACCTATGTCCACAACCCCCACACCTGGACCGACCCCCTCGGCCTTACACCTGACTATCCTCAGAACAGCCGGCTCGGAAGACTGCGTAATATTACGCTGGACGAAGACGGAAGCCCCTTGGGCTACGAGGACAGCAAGGGGGTACAGATGGTCACCCCGAAACAGATCGACGAAATAAGCGCCTCGATTCGCGAGAGTCTTGGAGCCCCGGACTCGATTAAGCAGGTACCAGGGAAGGGAAGCGTTGAAGTCTGGAACCTGGAAGGCGGAAACGTGAACTACCGCAACTTCAGCTCCTCCGGCGGGAAGGGAGACGTGACGATCGACTTTACCGGGGATCTGAAAGGAGAACTTGGCTTCAGGCGCTACCACGCAACCCGCGATGAGGAGTAAACACAATGTCCACTTCTTCATTTGAAGAAGAACTGGAGTATCTCTACGATTACGCAAGAAAGGGACTATTGTATTTCGTCCCGGTATGGGACTCCGCCGAGACACTGGCAGGCAAGGGAGCTCAGGACTCACAGGTCCGGCAGATCGCTCTGGAACTGATCGGCGCGCTGATTGACCGAGGAGTCAGGGTTGGGGGGATCAGCCAGCACGAGGATCACGACATCGATCCGTGGGACACCGACAAGGAGACCGTCCTTTTCCGGGTAGCCGAAGAAATGAAGCAGACGGATGACCCGCTGGATTTCATCGATATCTGCGGATTCAGGGCGTAAGCATCTGGTCGCTCTGCCCAGCACCATGTACTGAATCCAGTGCGGGCTTCACCTGGGACAGCCCGATCCTCGTCGATCAGCCGACCCGGACGAAGTTCTTGCTCGCCGCAAAGACGATGGGACCGTGGCAGCTTGTGCCGCCCATGATTCCGATGACCCGCCGGAAAAGGTAACTCTTTTGGATGGCCGGTGAGCTATGGTGATCTGGCACGAGACTGTCTTGCCGGGCAGGTAGATTGATCTTGTGACCGACATCCAGCAGCCGCAGCCCTCGTATGAGGATTTGGCCGCACCGGTCGCGGAGTTGAAGCTCTTGGTTTCCGCGCGGGCCGCGGCGGACTCGCACAACTCCTCCAAGCCGCCGTCGAGTGACGGACTGGGCAAGAAGCCTGCGTCAAAGTCGCTGTGGCAGCGGCCGGGCCGCGAGCCGGGCCGGCCAAAGGAGATCCTGGCGGACGGCTGGAGTGCAGGCCGCCAATCCGGACGTGATAGCCGATCACCGTACTTCCGCGTGCGGTGGCGGCGGGGCCGGAATCGACGACGGGCAGGGCACGGGATTCCGGGCCCGTCAGGTCTTCGACCTGTCCGCCGTCCGTCCCGAGGTGACCCGGCACCGGCTGCGTACGGCCGAGAGGGTTCTGCGCAACCAGCGGGAGGGCCGGCGCCGGGCCGGGATCCTGCATCGGCTCGTGACCCGCGTGATCGAGGACTACGGGGACCGGTAGGAGCCAACGCTATCGCCGAGGTGGGAGGGGCGGGCGGGTTCGCGCGGGAGCGCACCCGGCTTCTCGGCGCCGGTCGGGCGCAGGCGCGTCGCGTCGCACTCAGCACCTCGGAAGGTTTCCGGAAATTTTTAAGGCGATGTCCTTCCCGTTGCCGCCAGACCCAGAGTCCCTTCACCCCACCCTGACGGACGAGAGCCACAACCCCTGCTCGACCAGGAGCTACTCTTCTTCGCCAAAGATCCAACAGGGCGCCAACTCTCGTAAAACTTCCGGGAACTGTTGACAACTCAGGGGTGTCGGACGAACCTATCGGCATCGACAGGCCCCACCGCTGTCGAGCCGGGTCACCCGCCGTGGCCCGGTCATCCGGTCGCCACCCCCACGACGACCGGCATCCCCCCCACCGTCGTCGATACGACGCCGGCGCGCGGTGGCCCCCCACGGCCGCCGACGGTACGCCGGGTCGTGTCGCGCTGCCCGGCCCCGGGGCCGGCCTTCGCGAGGAGGAAGCGAAGCATGGACAGGAACGACGCCCCCACCCCCGAGCCGATGAGCCGCAGGGGCTTCGTCGGCCGCGCCGGCGCCCTGGCGGTCGCCACCTCCGGGCTGATGCTGCCGGGCACCGGCACCGCCCACGCCCAGACCGTCACCTCGAACCAGACGGGCTACCACAACGGCTACTACTACTCGTTCTGGACCGACGCCCCGGGAACGGTCTCCATGACCATGGGCTCCGGCGGCAACTACAGCACCTCGTGGCGCAACACCGGCAACTTCGTCTGCGGCAAGGGCTGGGGCAACGGCGGCCGCCGGACCGTGCGCTACTCGGGCAGCTTCCACCCGTCGGGCAACGGCTACCTGTGCCTGTACGGCTGGACGTCGAACCCGCTGGTGGAGTACTACATCGTCGACAACTGGGGCACCTACCGGCCCACAGGGGAGTACCGGGGCACGGTCAGCACCGACGGCGGCACGTACGACATCTACAAGACGACCCGCTACAACGCCCCCTCCGTCGAGGGCACCAGGACCTTCGACCAGTACTGGAGCGTCCGGCAGCAGAAGAGGACCGGCGGCACCATCACCACCGGCAACCACTTCGACGCCTGGTCCCGGGCCGGGATGCGGATGGGCGGCTTCGACTACTACATGATCATGGCGACCGAGGGCTACCGGAGCAGCGGCAGCTCCAACATCAACGTGAGCTGACGGCGGCGCCCCGGCCGGGGTTCACGCGAGAGCCGCACCCGTGGCGCGGCGGCGAGGGCCGCCG
>NZ_JBXUOY010000123.1:0-14838 GCF_057196705.1 Streptomyces sp. ATLC9
CGCCGGCGCCGCCGGGAACGCCGCCCGCTCCTCAGGCCGGCCCGGCCCGGACCGGCGAACACGGGTGCGGTGCCCGCCGACTCCGCGACGCCGGCCCGCGAAGGCCGCGTCCCGTGCCGGGCGTCCGCTCTTGTGTGAGGGGTGTCCGCCATCCGGTGCCGCGGAAGCGAACGTGGAGTTCTGAGCGAAATCAGCCAATCAACCCGCAGGCAGATGCCTCCATTGACACGGCCCTTACACCTTCCGTCTACTTCTGACGCACAGTCCGACCGGAAGTCGACGCGCGTCACCACGTGAAGGATCCCAGGATGTTCACAGATGACAGAGATGGCACATCTCGACCCGTTCACATCGCTGTGTTGGGCCCGCTCGAGGTCGGAGTCGGTCCGGAACCCGTGACCGTGCCGGGCCACCGTCAGCGCGGGATCTTGGCCGCCCTGGCGCTTCAGCCGGGGCGCATCGTCGCCACCGACCACCTGATCGAAGCCGTTTGGTACGACAAGCCTCCCCGAACCGCGATGGGCCAGGTGCAGACCGGTATCTGGATGCTCCGGACGGCCATCGTCAACGCCGGAGGCCCGGCGGAGGCGGTTCAGTCGTGTGTCACCGGATACCGGCTGAACAGTGAGCTGTGTTCGGTCGACGTGACGAGTTACCGCACGAAGCTCGCGGACGCCCGCGCCATGCAGCGACGAGGCCGGCTCGACGAGGCGGTGCGGCTCGTGCGATCGGCCCACGAGCTGTGGCGCGGCCCCGCCCTCGTGGACATCACACATCAGGGTCTGCGCGGCTGGGCCACCCGGCTCGAGGAGGAACACGCCGTCGCGCTGCAGTACCGGGCTTCTCTCGAACTACAGCTCGGGCGGCACGAGGAGGTCATCCCCGACCTGCTCGAACTCGTCGACCACTACCCCATGCGGGAGAGTCTCCACGCCGATCTCATGCTCGCGCTCTACCGCTCGGGCCGTCAGGCGGACGCCCTGAAGGTCTTCCACGACGTGCGGCAGGTCCTCGCCGAGGAGCTCGGCATCGACCCGGGGCCCGGACTGCGCACCCTGGCCCAGGCGATCCTCCGCCAGGACAGCAGGCTGGCACCCCGGCCGGTGACGAACCAGCCGCCCCCGCGCACGGCGTTGTCCGCGCTCCGTTCCTGAACGGGTTCCCGGTCCCCGGCCGTCCGTTCACGGCCCCGGAGCCCTTCCGCGACAGAAACCCGCGACTCACCGGCTTCCGGCCGCGGACGGTGGTGTTCCGCCGCGACGCGGACCGGGGCGATGCCGGTGTCCCGTCCGCGGCAGGCCCGGCCTGCCGCGGACGGGACGTCCTCGCGGCGGACCTACCGGCGCGGGGTGAAGGTGATGACGTCACCGGCGCGCTCGCCACCGGTGGGGAGCTGGCCGTACGAGTTGGTGCGGATGTACACCCGGTGCAGCCATCGGTCCTTGCCGTCCCAGCGCGGCGAGAAGGGCGTACGCGCGTGCGTGGTGCGGAAGTTGTCGATGATCAGGACATCGCCGGGGGTGAGGAAGACCCCCTCGGTGACATCGTCGAGCGCCTGGGAGAGCTTCGCCACGGCCTCGGCGTCCGGCCCCTCCACGGGCTTGAGCAGTTCACGGTCGTAGCCCAGGAGGGGGTCGTCCTTGGGCCCGTACAGCGGCTTCACCTGCGCGATGGCCCCCGGGTCCTCGACCCCGCCGCGGAACGCCACGTCGACCTCGCAGGGCTGTCTGTTCTCGTGGAGCCGGTCGATCGTCTCCTCGTCCAGGAGCCGGACGGCCTTGCGTATCGAACCCACGAGGGTCTGGGCCCTGCGCTCGTGGTCGGCCCTGGAGCACGCCAGCAGCACGTAGTTGGGCTGCAGCGTGTGGTAGGCCATCTCGGTGTGGAACTCCAGCAGGGTCTCGCTGGTCTCCGACGACAGGTGGTGCGCGCCCGGCGAGGGGTACACGTCGTGGAAGACCGTTCCCGAACGCAGCTCCGCGTATCCGGTGTGCAGGCCGAGGCGCCGGCCGATGATCGCGAGAAACGCCTCCATGTTGAGACGCCCCCGCTCGACGGGCGCCGGCGTGCTCGTCGGCGTCGGGGGCAGTTCGTCGTCCGCCTCGACCGGAAGTCCGCGGAGCAGCAGGTACCCGTCCTCGTTGCCGACCCGGTTGAAGGCGTCGAGCGCGTCGCTGATCTCGTACGGCAGCTGCTGCGCGAGTTTGTGCGCCGAGTCCAGGAAGCCGTACATGTCCTGACGGGGAACGGCGGGAAGCTGCGACGCGAGCGACGACAGGTGTTCCTGGTGCTCGGTGGCGTCCAGAATGGCCATGCTACCTCTCCTCTTCCTTCTTGGTCCGGTGCGCGCGGGCATACTGGAAGAGCAGCTCCGCGCCGACTTCGGTGGCCAGTACGCTGGTGATCCCGGCGTGGTCGTAGACGGGCGACACCTCCATCACGTCGAATCCGACCGGGTTCAGCTCACCCACCGTGCGCAGCAGGGCGAGCACCTCCCGGCTGGTGGGGCCGCCCGGCGCCGGCGTGCCCGTGCCGGGGGCGAACGCGGGGTCGAAGACGTCGATGTCCACGGAGACGTACACCGGGCGGTCTCCGAGCCGTTCCTTGATCAGGTCCGATGTGGCCTTCACCCCCAGGTCGGCGAACTCGTCCGCGGTGACGATGCGCACCCCGTGGCCGCGCGCGTAGTCCAGGCTGTCGGGCCTGGGGTTGTGTCCGCGGATACCGAGCTGGATCATGGCGTCCGCCTGGACGAGCCCCTCGTCGATGCCGTGCCGGAAGGGCGTCCCGTGGTGGAACTCCCCGCCGATCATCGCGGGGTTGGTGTCCGAGTGCGCGTCGAGGTGGAGAACGGCCACCGGGCCGAAACGGCCGTGGACGGCACGCAGCGCGGACAGCGTGAGCGAGTGGTCGCCGCCGAGCATGAGGAAGGCCGAGTTGTTCGCGAGCAGCGCCGACAGGTGGTCCCGCGCCGCCTCGATCGCGATGTGCTGGTTGAACGGCGTCAGGTTGATGTCGCCGCCGTCCACCACCCTGATCAGATCGAAGACACCGGGGCCGCGGTCGATGCCGACCCCGTGGATGAGCCCGGATTCGCAGCGGATCTGCTGGGGCCCGAAACGCGCGCCGGGACGGTAGCTGGTGCCGCCGTCGTAGGGGGCCCCGACCACGACGACGTCCATCCCCTCGGGGGCCGGATCGTACGGAAGCCGCATGAACGTCGGGATCTGCGCGTACCGGGGCGAGACACTCGAGTTGATCTGACCGCTCACGGTGCAGCCCTCCGGGTGTGGATGCGGATGCGCCCCGCCGCGTGCCGGGCCCTGGCCAGCGCGTCCTCGGCGGTGCGGCCGTGCGCGTAGACGAAGCCCACGGAGGCCGAGTTGTCCAGCCTCTCGGCGACCAGATCGCCCGGCTCGTGGTGGAGGCGGACCGAAGCACCGAGCCGTTCGGCCTCGTCCAGGCCGTCGATACGGGTGAACTCGCCGCTCTCGTCGGGGAAGAGCACCACCACGGCGGCGCCCCCCGCCACACCCCGGCCGGGAGCGCCCTCGGGCACGTGCTCCAGACCGAGGGCGAGCAGCTTCGCGTCCAGGTGGGGGTTGGTCCCGCAGACGTCGGTGACCATCGTGGAGATCATGTGGGCCGGCAGCCGCGGGTTCACCTCGATGACGCGCGGCCCGTCCTCGGTGATCATCACCTCGGTGTGGGCCGGGCCCTGCCGGTAGGAGATCGCCCGCAGGGCCCGGTCCACGCAGGACCGGATCCCGTCCCAGACACCGGTTTCGAGGGCGAGCGGAAAGGAGTGGGCCTCCTCCAGCATGGTCCGCCCGTGCAGGTACTTGGACGTGGCGCCGAAGAAGTGGGTGACTCCGCCCACGGTCATCGACTCGACACTGATCTCGGTGCCCCGCACGTACTCCTCCAGGAGCACGTGCCCGGGGCGCGGCTGCCCCCGCAGGGACTGCCGGATGCCCGACAGCTCCCGCCACGCCTCGACCGCCTCCTCGCGGGTCGCGCACTTGCGGACCCCGTAGGAGATGGCCTCGGAGGGGGGTTTCGCGATCAGGGGCAACCCGACATGGGCGATCGCCTCGTCCAGTTCCCCGGCGCGGGTCACCAGCCGCCACCGCACATTGGCCGGGTCCCCGTCCAGTGCGGCCCGCAGCAGGTGCTTGTGGTTGGCCGCGCGCACCGCCTCCGGTCCCTGGGAGGGCAGCCCCAGGGACTCGGCCGCGCGGGCGGTCACCTCCGTGTGGTAGTCGGAGAACGACAGCACCCCGTCCACCAGGGGCTTGCCCTCCTCGTCGGTGAGGGCGTCGGTCACGGCCCGCCAGTCGTGCGTGTCGACGTGCAGCACGCGGTCGACCCGGCCCAGCGGATGCTCGGCCAACGGCCGCGTGCCCCCGGTGTACCACTCCTCTCCCCGCACCAGCAGCCACACCTCGCAGCCGAAGTCCCGCACGCGGTGGATGCCGGAGTAGAAGGCGTCGTGCAGCATCGACTCGACGACGGCGAGCCGCTTGCCCCGGAACCGTTCGTATGTGGTCATCGTCCGCCCTCGGCCAGGATCTTCCCGATGATCTGCTCGACCTCGACATCGTCCGGGTGCACACGGCCCACCACGGTCAGGTCGAACAACCGCTGGACGACCCGCGCCTTGACGGCCGCGACCTCGTCCTCCGCCGCGCCCGCCCGGCGGATCAGCAGGGAGAAGGACGTGGTCGTCCCGGAGCCCTCGTGCACCCCGAGCTTGGGGCGGTTGACGGTCTCGGCGGGCAACAGGTCGGACATGGCGGTGCGCAGCACCCACTTGTCCCGCCCGTACCTGCGTTTCAGACCGGCCTCCAGCACGGTCAGCAACTCCAGTACCTCGCGGTCCCAGTAAGGATGGGTGGACCAGTGGCCGGCCGTCGCCGACAGCACCGGGCTCATCTCGTTGAGCCCGTCGAAGGTGGCCATGTCGACCGCCACCGCGGTGTCCAGGTCCGGCAGCCGGTCCTCCCGGTGCATGCCGCCCAGAGGGATGTCGGCCCCGTACCCGGTGAGTACTCTCCGCGGTGATCCGTGGATCCGGCGGTACAGCGCGGTCAGCGGCAGAAGGTACTCGATGACCTCCGGGTCCAGGGACTCGGCGGCGTGAACGGTGTGCGGAAGCAGGGCCAGCAGGTCCCCGGAGCCGACGGTGATCTCCCGGTGCCGTGAGCCCAGATGCTCCGCGACCACCCGGGCCTGGGGGAACTCGTCCGAGACGTCCGTCCCCATCGACAGGGTGTCGATTCCCGCCGGGGCCGCGCCGGCGGACAGCGCGGCCACGGCGGATGAATCGATTCCTCCCGACAGGACCACCAGCGGCCTGCCGCCGCCGCGGAGGCGCCGGACCACGGCCTTCTCCAGCGCCGCGCGGACACTGTTGACGGCCTCGCCCTCCTCGGCCAGGAGCCGGTGCGCCGGGGGTGTCCAGGTCCGGTGCACCGTCACCTCACCGGTGTCCGCACGGATGTCGAACACCGCCCCGGCGGGAACCTGGTGGAGCCCCGGAAGCCCCCGGACACGGCGCGCCCCCGGGACCGGGGCACCGCGGACCGCCGCACCGGCCGAAGCCAGCACCTTCACCTCGGTGGCGGCCAGAACGTGCCCCGGCTCGGGGCGTACGTACAGCGGAACCGATCCCGCGTGGTCCGTGGCCGCCAGCACGCGGGTGCCCGCGACGAGCAGCGCGGCGTACCGGCCGTTGATCATCCGGAACGCGTGGGGACCGTACTTCTCGAACAGGGCGGAGACCAGCTCGGCGTCCGAGACCTTCGAGGCGTTCGAGGCGGAGCTCAGAGTCCCGTCGATCTCGTCACGGTTGTAGATCTCCCCGGCGAACAGCACCAGGACGTCCCCGTCGGAAGCGTGCGCCCCGCGCGGACCGGCGTCGGGATGGACCAGAACGGCGTCCACGGTCTGCGCGCGCAACCGCTCGGACAACCGGGTGTGCCGGCCGCGCGTGGCGAACACCGCCGTGGGGATCGGACCTCCGCCGGTGTGGGCGGAGGCCAGAAAACCGAAGGCTGCGGGAAGGTCGGTCTGGGTCATGTCAGATCTTCAGCGCATCGAAGCCGCCCGCGGCGAACTCGTAGTTCACCGGGACCTCGATCAGGTAGGGCCGGCCCAGCTCGACGCCCTTGCGCAGCGCGGCGATCAGCTCGTCACGCGTCGTCGCCCTGGCCCCGTCCACACCGTTGGCCTGGGCGAGCTGCACGAAGTCCACCCCGGTGAACTTGACCGCCGGATCGTGGCTGCGGTGGTGTCCGATGTTCTGGTACAGCTCGATGAGGCCGTTGGTGTCGTTGTTCACCACGACCGTGACGATCGGCAGGCCGAGCCGGGCGATGGTCTCCAGATCGGCGCTGTTGGAGTGGAAACCGCCGTCGCCGGCGATCAGGAACGTCGGCTGACCGGGCCGGGCCAGCTGAGCGCCGATGGCGGCGGGGATGCCGTAGCCGAAGCTGGAACAGCCGGCCGAGGTGAGGAACCCGTACGGCTGGTCGGCGCGGGCGAAGAGCACGCCGTAGTGCCGGAAGAAACCGATGTCCGAGACGATCGTCCCCTCGCTGTCGTTCGCGCTCTCGTCCATGACGGTGTTCATGCAGTCGATCACCTGGTGGACGCGCATGCCGTCGTCGTACGCCTTCGGGTCGGACAGCAGTTCACCGATCCGCTCCCGCACGGCCGTGATCTCGTGCCGGTCCTTCGGCCGCACGTCCGCGGTGCCGGCGTCCAGGTGCTCGACGAAGGCGAGCACGTCCGTGACCACGTCCACCGTCGGCCGGTAGATCCGCGGAACGGGGTTGGCGGTCGGGGAGACCCGGACGGTCCGCTTCTCCCTGCCCCGCTCCCACATCGAGGGGCGCAGGTCCTCGGCGTAGTCGTAGCCCAGGGTGAGGATGACGTCGGCCGGGCCGAAGAGGGACTCCAGCGCGGGGAACGACAGGATTCCGTCCATGTAGCCGGTGACGGCGCCGTAGTTCAGCTCGTGCTTGTGCGGGAGCACGCCCTTGGCGATGTACGTGGTGATCACGGGGACGTTGAGGCGCTCCGCGAGTGCCCGGATCGCGGGCACCGCTCCGGCACGGATCGCGGCGGCGCCGACGACGAACACCGGGTTGGCGGCCTCGCGCAGGAGGGCGACGGCCTGGTCCGCGCGCTCCTCCCAGCCGGGCTGGATCGCGGTGATCGGCTTGCCGGGGGTGAGCGCGGGACCGTGGTCCTCGTCGAGGTCGATGCCCTCGGAGGAGCCCAGGAGGTCCACCGGGAGACTGATGAAGGAGGGGCCGACCGGCTCGGTCATCGCGGTCGTGACGGCCGAGTCGACCAGGTCGGTGATCTCGCGCGGGCGCTGCAGCTCGACGGCGTACTTCGAGACCGGCTCGGCGATCCTGACCAGGTCGAGGCACTGGTGGGTGTCGTTGGGGAAGATGTCGTGCGATTCCGACTGGGCCGCCATCGCGACGACCGGGGAGCGGTCGAGGGCACTGGTGGCCATACCGGTGGCCAGGTTGGTCATGCCGGGCCCCAGGGTGGCCCAGCACGCCTGGGGGCGGCCGGTGATGCGGGCCAGCACGTCGGCGGCGACCCCGGCGGTGAACTCGTGGCGGGTCAGGACGAACTCGATGCCGTCCTGCTCGTCGAACAGGATCGAGGCGGCCTCACGGCCGACGACACCGAACACCTTCTCGACACCGTGCTCGCGCAGGCGCTTGAGGAGGGCGTGTGCGGTGGTCGGCTGCCCACTCGGGCCGGTGGATACACGGGACATGGGAGGGATCTCCTGTTCACGGGACGACGAAAGGCAGGAAGAACCCTGCGGCGGAGCTCTCTCGCCCTTCTCTCCAGCGGCTATCAGGGAGTGCGTCGAGAGTGGGCGGAGACCACCACGCCCGAGCATCTGCTCTGTGAGCGGTGGAGTTGTGATCAACCAATGGCAGACGCCCGAGGAGGCGCGCGAAGCCGGCTGGGACGCGCTCGTCGGGGCGGAGGACTTCTTCCTCCGCCCCGACTGGATGCGTGTTCTGCAGGACTCCGCCGGAGCGTGGATGGGGTATCTCACCGCCCGGGCGGACGACCGTGTGCTGGCGGCGCTGCCGATGGTGCGGGCCACCCGTGATTCCCCCTGGTCGCTGGGCCGTACCGATCTGCTGATCCGGCACTGCGCCGAGGAGGGCATGGACGGCGCCGCGGGGGTCCTCGCCGGACTCGGCGAGGTGGAACGCCTCATGCCGTCGATGATGTGCGGCGGCCGGCACCTGGGCCGGACCCGGCTGATGCTGCGCCCCGGCGCCGGCGCGGAGACGGCGCACCAGGTCCTCGAACAGGCCGAGCGCCTCGCCTCCCGCGACGGATGCCGGTCGATCTGCCTGCCGTACGTGGACGCGTCCGACCGGATCCAGCGCGACGTGCTCCGCGAACGCGGATACGTCTCCCACCTGTCCGGGCAGTTCGCCTCCCTCGCCCTGCCCGGCGAGGGCTTCATGGACTACGCCCTGGCGCTCCCCGCCCGGCGCTCGCGCCGGGTGCGCGCCGAGCGGCGCCGCGTCGAGGCCTCGGACGTCGGGATCACCCTCGCCCCCCTGGACGCCGCCGACATCCCCCGGCTCGCCGCCCTGGAGACGAAGCTGTTCGCCAAGTACGGCATGACGGGCTGGGACCCGAAACGCTCCGAGGCCGTCCTGCGGGCCGCCGCGGAGCGCCTCGGCGACGGCGCGCTCGTGTCCAGGGCCGTACTGGACGGGAGCGTCGTGGGTTTCGCCCTGGTCCTCTCCCACGACCGCGCCTGGTTCGCCCACCGCGCCGGCTTCGACTACGAGGCCGTGGGCAAGCTGCCCCTCTACTACGAGCTGCTGTACTACACGCTCGCCGACCACGCTCCGCGACACGGTGTCAGGACGGTCCACTACGGCATAGGTTCCACGGACGCCAAGGTGTCCCGCGGATGCTCCCTTTCCGCGCAGTACCTGTATGTGAAGGAGCTCAGCTGATGTCCGGCTGGAACGGCGCCGTCAGGGCCGTGGCGAACCCCGGCGGCAGGCCCGGAGGCCGACTGGCCATGGTGGCCTCGGCCGACGTCGACTCGCTCGATCCCGCCCGCACCTACTACGTGTGGTCCTGGCTGCTGCAGCGGACCATGCACCGCACCCTCATGGCCTTCGGCACCGATCCGGTCACCCCCGGGGTCGTACCGGACCTGGCGACCGGCCCGGGAGAGGTGTCGGACTCCGGTCTGACGTGGACGTACCGGATACGCGACGGCGTCCGGTTCGAGACCGGTGAGCTCGTCCGCGCCCGGGACGTCGCCCACGCCGTGGAGCGCGTCTTCGCGCAGGACACCCTCCCCGGCGGCCCCACCTACCTCCTCGACCTGCTCGACCACGGCGGCTACCGGGGCCCCTACGGCGGGCAGCGCTGCCGGGCCGTCGAGGTCCCGGACGACCGCACTCTCCGCTTCCGCCTCAAGCGGCCGTTCGCCGACTTCGACTACGTGATGGCGCAGCCCAACACGGCACCGGTCGCGGCCCGTCACGACACCCGCGGGGACTACGAGAAGGCGCCGGTGTGCTCCGGGCCGTACCGCATCGGCCACTACCGCGCCGGAGACTTCCTCCACCTCGTCCGCAACCCGATGTGGGACCGCGCCACCGACCCCGTCCGCCCCGCACTGCCGGACGAGATGACCGTCACCTTCGGAGTGGACGTCGACGAGATGGACCGCCGCCTCATCGCCGGCGAGTTCCACATCGACGTCGAGGGCCGCGGCATCCAGCACGCCGCACGCGACGTGATCCTCGCCGACCCCGCGCTGCGGGCCCGGGCCGACAACCCCGCCACCGGCTTCCTCCAGTACATCACCGTGCAGACGTGCGTGCCCCCCTTCGGCGACGTCCACGCCAGACGCGCCGTGTTCTACGCCGCCGACAAGGCCGCGCTCCTGGAGGCACGCGGCGGGGACGGGGTGGGCGGGTCGCTCGCCACCAGCCTGATCCCCCCCACCCTGCCCTCCCACACCGGCCGCGACCGCTACCCCTGCGGTGCGGACTCCACCGGCGACCTGGCCGCCGCCCGCGCCGAACTGACCGCCGCGGGACTTCCCGACGGCTTCGAGACCAGGATCGCCACCCAGCCGGGCAAGTTCGAGCTCGTCGCCCGGACCCTCGCCGACGCCGTCGCCCGGGTGGGTATCCGCGCCCACGTCGAAGTCCTGGACACCGCCTCGTACTACCGCTCCGGCCTGGGCCACCCCGAGACCGTGCGTGCTCTCGGTCTCGGCCTCGGCGTCACCGACTGGGGGGCCGACTACCCCACCGAGTACGGCTTCCTGGCCCCCCTGGTGGACGGACGCCAGATCAAGCGCGGCGGCGGCAACTTCAACTTCGCCGAACTCGACGACCCGCTCGTCCGGCGCCTCATCGACGAGGCCCAGGCCCTCGCCGACCCCGTCGCCCGGAGCCGGCTCTGGCAACGCGTCGAGGAGACGGTCATGGAGCGGGCCGTCATCCTCCCGATGGCCCACGACCGCACACTGCACTACCGGCACCCCGACGTCACCGATGCCTACGTGCACCCCGCGTTCGGTCTGTACGACGTCCAGGCGATGGGAGTGGCCCGATGAAGATATCCCTCACCGCCGTCGACCCCGCCGACCGCCGTGCGGTCGGTGACGTGCACGACCTGCGCCTGGCCGGACACGCCGCCGACCTCCCCCATCTCCCCCCTCCCTGCCCGGCCGACCTGGAGGGCTCCCTCTCCGTCGCCCCTCCGGCCACCGGGATCGAGGAGTGGGCGGCCTACGACGCGGACGGGCACTGCGTCGCGTCCCTGCGCCTGGAGTTCCCGCTGGAGGAGAACTCCGGGACCGTCACCGCGAGCGTCCTCCTCGTCCACCCCGCCTTCCGCGGACAGGGCGTGGGGGCGCGGGTCGCGGAGTTCGTCCGGGAGCGCGCCACCGCTCACGGCCGCTCGCGCGTCCTGCTGGTCGGGGACGCCGGGCCGGGCGACCCCGCGGCGACCCCCGGGCACCGCTTCGCCGCCGGCCTGGGAGCCAGGCACCTCGCCTCCTTCCAGCACCTGCGGCTCCAAGTCGACGCCGCACCCGCCCCCGCCCCGCTCCCCGAACCCCTGAGTCTCCGCTTCTGGGGATCGACGGTTCCCGAGGACCTGGTGGTGCAGGCCGCCCGGCTGGAGGCCACACTCTCCTCCGACGCCCCCACCGGACAGCTCGGCTGGGAACCCCAGCCGAGCGCGGTGAGCCGTATCCGTGACTTCGAGCGGATGCGCATCGCCCGCGGCCGACGCGCCTACCAGTGCGGCGTCATCGACACCCGTACGGGGCAGATGGCCGCCTGGACCGCGTTGTCCATGACGCGGAGCAACCCGGACAACGCACTCCAGGCCGTCACCGTGGTCGACCCCGCCTACCGGGGACGGGGCCTGGGACTGCTGGTCAAGGCGCACAACCTGGCCGTGTGCAGGGCCGCCGAGCCCCGGCTGGCCCAGGTGGACACCTGGAACGCGTCGGACAACGCGCACATGCTCCGCATCAACGCCGGTTTCGGGTTCGCCCACGCCGGCACGCGGAGCATGTGGGAACTGAGCATCCGCCGGCCGCCGGACGCGGACGGGGAGAGCTAGGCCGGGCGCACGAGCCTTCCACACCACCCGTACGACGAGAGAGGCGCTGGGACCCCCGTGGCACCGAACGAGAAAGCCCACGACACCGTGAACCCGTCCGACCACCGGGGCGGGACGCTCAGATACGTCCGCACCGACGACTTCGACTCGCTCGATCCCGCCGACACGTACTACGCGTACACCTGGAACTTCATCCGGCTCATCGGGCGTCCGCTCGTCGGCTACACGACCGACGCGGAGGGCGGCCCGCGCCTCGTGCCGGACCTGGCGGAGGCACTCGGCGAGGCGTCCGAGGACTCACGCGCCTGGACCTACCGGCTGCGGGAGGGGATCCGGTTCGAGGACGGCACGCCCGTCACGTCGGAGGACGTGAGGTACGCGGTGCTGCGGGCCGCCTACCCCGAGGAGGTCTACGGCGCGCCGGTCACGCGCGGGGGCCCCGCGTACTTCCGCCAGTACCTCACCGGTCCCGGGGGGATGGAGTGCCCGGACGACCGCACCATCGTCTTCAGGCTGCGCGAGCCCTTCGCGGCCTTCGACTACCTCGCCGCGCTGCCCACCACGATAGCGGTGCCGCGTGAGCGCGACAGCTTCCCCGAGTACCACCGCCACCCGGTGTCCTCGGGCCCGTACCGCATCGACACCTACACACCGGGCGTCCGGCTCACGCTCCGCCGCAACCCGCACTGGGAGGCCGCGACCGATCCCGTACGGACGGGCCTGCCGGACCGGATCACGGTCCGGCTCGGCATGAGCGGCCCGGAGGTCGACCGCGTCCTGCTCGACGGGGAGGCGGACATCGACCTCGCCGGCGTCGGAGTGCAGCCCGAGACCCAGGCACTGGTCCTGTCCGATCCGGAGCTGCGGCAGCGGGTGGACAACCCGCGGACGGGCTTCGTCTGGCTCTACTGCCTCAACCAGAACATCGGCCCGCTGAGGAACGTGCACGCCCGGCGCGCCGTGCAGTACGCCACCGACAAGGCGGCGATGCTCGCCGCCTACGGGGGCGACGCCGCGGGGGAGATCGCCACCACCCTCCTGCCCGCCTCCGTGGTGGGGTACGACCCCTTCGACCGCTACCCGGTCGGCCCCGACGGCACGGGGGACCTGGAGGCGGCCCGGCGCGAGCTGGCACGTGCCGGCCTCCCGGACGGATTCACCACCAGGATCGCCGCCCGTGAGGACCGCACCAAGGAGTGGAACGCCGCGCTCGCCCTGTCACGCGGGCTGGCGCGCGTCGGCATCCGGGCCGAGGTTATCCCGTTCTCCTCCGGTGACTACTTCACCAAGGCGGTCGGCGTCCCCGGGTACGTACGGGAGCACGGGATCGGGATCGTGATGTTCGGCTGGGCCGCCGACTTCCCCGACGGCTACGGCTTCCTCCAGCAGATCGCCGACTCGCGGGCGATCAAGGAGAGGGGGAACCAGAACCTCGGAGAGCTCGCCTCACCGCGGATCGACGCGCTCCTCGACGCCGGCGCGGCGACGCGCGACGACAAGGAGCGGGCCCGGATCTGGGCCGCCGTGGACCGTGCCGCCATGGACGAGGCCGTCATGTGCCCCTACATGTACGTCAAATCGGTCGTGTTCCGGGGAGGGAGGGCCGCGAACGTCAGGATGTCCCCGGCATACGGGATGTACGACTACGCGGTGCTGTCGGTCGTGGACGAGGGCTCCGCGTAGCGGGCGGGCGAGCGTCCGGGCGCCCCGCGGGGCCGCCCCCGACGCGGCCGGGAGGGGCGCATACCGGCCACCCGGCGCACGTTTGCGGGAGTGCGGTGCACGCGTCGTCTGGTACCAAGGGCATGGGGCGACGGGCCGCGGGCCTCCTGCCCGCCCCGTCGTCGCACACCACTCGGGTGCCCGAACCGATATCGAAAGGCGGATCTCGCCATGCACGGCGCCGTACCCCGCGGATTCAACATCCACACCGCCCCCGTCGGAATCGACGACGACGGGCGTGACGACCTGTGCGTCATCGCCTCGCACGTCCCGGCCCGCACCGCGGCGGTCTTCACCCGGTCCAGGTTCGCCGGTCCGTCCGTGGCCCTCTCGCGCGCCGCGGTGGAGGACGGCATGGCGCGCGGTGTGGTCGTCATCGCCCGCAACGCCAATGTCGCCACGGGCGCGCAGGGGACGCGGAACGCCGCCGTGGTGCGGGACACCACCGCACGCGCCCTCGGGATCGCCCCCGACGAACTGCTGATCGCCTCCACCGGGGTCATCGGGCGCCAGTACCCCATGGAGCGGATCGTCGGTCACCTGGACGGGCTCACCTGGCCGCCGTCGGCCGGGTCGGGGGACATGGAGGCGGCCGCACGGGCGATCATGACCACGGACACCCACCCGAAGTGCCTGACCGCACGGATCGGCGACGCGACCCTGACCGGCATCGCCAAGGGCGTCGGCATGCTGGAACCCGACATGGCGACCCTGCTGACCTTCTTCGTCACCGACGCCGAGCTGGACGGGGAGACACTGACGGCGGTCTTCAGGCGGGTCATGGACACCACGTTCAACGCCGTGTCCATCGACACCGACACCTCCACCTCCGACTCCGCCGCCCTCTTCGCGAACGGGCTCGCCGGCCCGGTCGACCCCGAGGCCTTCGAACAGGCCCTCCACACGGTCGCACTGGGACTGGTGAAGATGATCGCCTCCGACGGCGAAGGGGCCTCCACCCTGATCCAGGTCGAGGTCCAGGGCGCCCGCGACACGGCGCAGGCGAAGCGGGTCGGGAAGACGGTGGTCAACTCCCCGCTGGTCAAGACGGCCGTCCACGGAGCCGACCCGAACTGGGGGCGGGTCGTGATGGCCATCGGGAAGTGCCAGGAGGACCTGGACATCGCCCCGGAGCACGTCACCGTGAGGTTCGGTGACATCGGCGTCTACCCGCCCGGGCCGGACGAGGACCGGCGCCGCGAGTCGGTGGCCGCCTATCTGAAGGGCAACGAGGAGGTCGTGATCGGCATCGACCTCGGCATCGGGGAAGGCCGCTTCACCGTCTACGGCTGCGACCTCACCGAGGGATACGTGCGCCTGAACTCCCAGTACACGACCTGAGCCGGGGGCGGGGGGAGCGGCGGGGCGGCGGCGTGCCCCGTCACTCCGCGGCGACCCGCCCGGCCGGGCGGCGGGCGCGGAGCGTGCCCGGCTGAGCCCCCACCG
>NZ_JBXUOY010000124.1:0-14706 GCF_057196705.1 Streptomyces sp. ATLC9
GCGGCGCCGGGCCCACCCCCCCGGCCGGGGGGGCGGCCCCCCGCGCGGGGGCCGGCCCCCCCACGGCCGTGGTGCTTTCCCCGTAGGTCCGCTGTAGGCCAGCTGTAGGAGAGATGACGATGAGCGACGCCGACGCCCCCTGGCTGGTGGTGGGTCTGGGCAATCCCGGTCCGGAGTACGCGGCGAACCGCCACAACGTGGGGTTCATGGTCGCCGACCTGCTGGCCGGGCGGATCGGGGGGAAGTTCAAGGCCCACCGGTCGCGGGCGCAGGTGCTGGAGGGCCGGCTGGGCGCTCCGGGTGCCGGGAGCCGCCGGGTGGTGCTGGCCAGGCCGATGTCGTACATGAACCTCTCGGGCGGTCCCGTGACCGCGCTGCGCGACTTCTACAAGGTGCCGCTGGAGCACCTGGTCGTGGTCCACGACGAGCTGGACGTCGGCTACGGGGCGCTGCGGCTGAAGACGGGCGGCGGCGACAACGGCCACAACGGGCTGAAGTCGATCACCAAGTCACTCGGCCCCGGCTACCACCGGGTGCGCTTCGGCATCGGCCGCCCGCCGGGCCGGATGCCGGTGGCGGATTTCGTGCTGAAGGACTTCTCCTCCGCCGAGCGCAGGGAGCTCGGCTACTTCGTGGACCGGGCCGCGGACGCCGTGGAGTGCCTGCTGGTGGACGGTCTGGAGCGGGCGCAGGGCACCTACAACTCCTGAGCCGCGCCCGGGCCGCGCCCGAATCGCGGGGCGCCGGGGCGCACGCCGGGGGCGCGCGGAGGTTGACCGTCCGCTTCCCCGTGCCCCAGGATCCCGCCATGTCTCCTGCGTTCCCGGGCTCCCCCGTCAGGCGCGGTTCGGTGCGCCGGGCCGGTGAGAGCGCGTACGGGCTGCTGCTCCTGGCGAGGGCGGCGCTGATGGGCGTGGTCGCGGCGGTGCTGCTGATGGCCGGTGTGTGGGTCTCCCTCGACGGGACGCGGCAGGCGGTGGCCGACCGCGGCGCGGTGCGCGGCACGATGACCGTCGCCGAGTGCGACGGGTGGACGTGCACGGGGGTGTTCGCGCCGGAGGGCGGCGGCAAAGGCGCGCGCCCGGAGGTCGCCCTCGAGTCGCCGGTGTCGTACGAGGCCGGTGAGCGGCTCCCGGTGGCGCTGTGGCCCGGCCGGGAGGGCTCGGACGGTTCGGATGGTTCGGGCGGGCCGGGCGGAGCCGAGGCGGTGCGCACCGGCGCCGCCGGTGTGCTGTACGCGTGGCTGCCGCTGGCGGGCGCGCTGGTGCTGGCCTCACCGGTGGTCGCGGGCGGCCTGGGCATGCGGCGTACCGCGTGGGGGGCCGGGCTGATGGGGGCAGCGCTGATGGGGGCGGCGTTCGCACTGCTGTGAGCCGCGCTTTCCGGCGCCTCTCCGTCTCAAGCATTTTGATCTTGATATTGATCTGATTGTTACATAACATCCTTCGGCGCAAGGGTGGCACATAGGGACAGACGTGACGCATCGCGCTTGACCGGTTCCACTCGGCGGGAAAGGCTACGGTCACCCCCCCTCACTCCCCACATGTCCCAGATATCCCCTGCCACCAAAGGTGGTATTTCATGCGCATTCCCACTTCCACGCGTGCGGCAGCGGTGGCTGCGGCGGCCTGCATGGCGCTGGTTCCGGCCGCTCCCGCTCTCGCGACGGGATCCTCCTCCCCCGAGTTGCGTCAGCCGCTGCCCATCACCGCGGCCGAGTTCGAGAAGGGCGAGTGCCCGACCGTCCCGGCCGACAAGGACGGCTGGCACTTCGTCCTGCCGGGCAACAAGGCCGTATTCGTCGAGCTCACGGTCACCTTCGAGCCCGGCGGCCCCCAGACGATCACCGAATTCGGTCCGCCGTCCGACAAGCACGCCTACGCGGCCTCCGAGCCCGGGGCGAAGCTCGTCGGTGTAGAGGCCGAGATCAAGGGCAGCGTCAAGCACGACAAGTTCAACCTGTCGCACACCTGCCCCGCCACCGACACCACCGGCGGCAGCACGGAGGGCACCACCGGCGAGACCACCGGCGGCAGCACCGAAGGCACCACCGGCGGCAGCACGGAGGGCACCACCGGCGAGACCACCAGCGGCAGCACGGAGGGCACCACCGGCGAGACCACCAGCGGCAGCACGGAGGGCACCACCGGCGAGACCACCAGCGGCAGCACCGAAGGCACCACCGGCGAGACCACCAGCGGCAGCACGGAGGGCACCACCGGCGAGACCACCAGCGGCAGCACGGAGGGCACCACCGGCGGCGAGGAGCCGGGCGAGCCGTCGGACGGGGGCGGCAACCTGGCCGAGACCGGCTCCGGAACCCCTGTCGCCGCGCTCGCGGCGGCCACCGCAGCGCTCCTGGGCGCCGGTTCGTACCTGGTGATGCGCCGCCGCAAGGCCACCGAGAGCTGATCTCCTGAGGGGCCCGCGCAGGGCGCACGACCGATGACGGGGCGAAGGGCCCCTCTCCCGCCCGGGAGTGGGGCCCTTCGCGGTTCGCGCTCACGCGCGTGCCACCCGCGGGCGGCACGCGTCAGCCGGTGTTGCGCAGACCCGCCGCGACACCGTTGACCGTCAGCAGCAGGGCGCGGCTCAGCAGCGGGTCGGGTTCCTCCCCTCGCTCGGCGGCCTCGCGCTGCCTGGCCAGGAGCGTGACCTGGAGGTAGGAGATCGGGTCCAGGTAGGCGTCGCGGATGGCGAAGGTCTGCTTGAGGACCGGCTGGGCGTCCAGCAGCTCCCGCTCACCGGTGATCCGCAGCACCTCGCGCACCGTCAGCTCGTGCTCGGCCTCGATGGTGGCGAAGATGTGCCGCAGCTCGGCCGGCACCAGCGTCTCCACGTAGTGCCGGGCGGTCCGCAGATCCGTCTTGGCCAGTGTCATCTCGACGTTGGACAGGAAGTTGCGGAAGAAGTGCCAGCGCCCGTAGGCCTCGTCCAGCACGCTGTCGAGCCCGGCCTCGCGTGCCGCCTTCAGGCCGGTGCCGACACCGAACCAGCCGGGCACGATCTGCCGCGACTGGGTCCAGCCGAACACCCACGGGATCGCCCGCAGCCCCTCCAGGCCCGCGCCGGAGTCGGGGCGGCGCGAGGGCCGGGAGCCGAGGTAGAGGTCGGCGAGCTGGTCCACGGGGGTGGAGGCGAAGAAGTACGCGGGCAGATCCGGGTCGTCCACCAGCGCGCGGTAGGCGCTGTGGGCGGCCTCGGAGACGGTGTCCATCGCCGCGTCCCAGCGGGCCAGTGCCTCGTCGGACTGGCGGGGTGCGGTGTGCAGGGCGGACGCCTGGAGGGTGGCGGCCACCGTCTGCTCCAGGTTCTCCCGGGCCAGGGAGGGGATGAGGTACTTGTCGGAGATGACCTCGCCCTGCTCGGTGACCTTGATCTCGCCCTCCAGGGTGCCCCAGGGCTGGGCGAGGATCGCGTCGTGGGTGGGGCCGCCGCCGCGGCCGACGGTGCCACCGCGGCCGTGGAACAGACGCAGCCGCACCCCGTGGCGGTGGGCGACGTCGCGCAGCCGCCGCTGGGCCCGGTGGATCTCCCACTGGGAGGTGGTGATGCCGCCGAACTTGGAGGAGTCGGAGTAGCCGAGCATGACCTCCTGGACGTCGCCGCGCAGGGCGACCAGGCGCCGGTATGAGGGGTCGGACAGCATCGAGTCCAGCAGCTCGTCGGCGATGCGCAGCTCGTCGGTGGTCTCCAGCAGCGGCACGACGCCGATGCGGGCCCAGCCGGCGTGCAGGTCGATCAGGCCCGCCTCGCGCGCCAGGACGGCGACGGCGAGGACGTCGTCGGCGCCCCGGCACATGGAGATGATGTAGGACTCGATGACCTCGGGGCCGAAGGTGTCCAGCGCCCTGCGGACGGTGGTGAAGACGCCGAAGGTCTTGGCTCCCGCGGCGTCCAGCGGCGCGGGCTGCGGGGCCAGCGGGCGGCGGGAGCGCAGTTCCTTGGCGAGCAGCCGCCGCCGGTAGTCGCGCGGCATGTCGGCGTAGCGCCAGGACTCCTCACCGAGCCGGTCGAAGAGCTGCCCGAGGGCGTGGTGGTGCGCGTCGGCGTGCTCGCGCACGTCCATGGTGGCCAGCTGGAGGCCGAAGGCGCCCAGGGTTCGCATCACGCGCTCCAGGTGGCCGTCGGCGACCAGCGAGCCGCGGTGCTCGCGCAGGGAGTTCTGGACCAGTTCCAGGTCGGCCAGGAGTTCGCCGGTGCCCAGGTAGTCGCGGCCGGGCACGTGCGGGTCGCCCTCGGCCAGGCGCTCGCGGGTGTTGAGCAGCTTCTGCCGGATGCAGGTGACCTTGAGCCGGTAGGGCTCCTCGGCGTTGAGCCGCTTGTAGCGGGGGCTGATCTCCGGCAGGAGTTCGAGGTCGCGCTCGAGGGACTCGCGCAGTTCCTCGGTGACGCCGCTGATGCGGATGGAGTTGGACAGAGCGGCGCGCAGCTCGTCGACGTGCTGCAGCGCGTCGGTGATGCCGTGCTCGTGCTGGAGCAGCAGCACCTCCCAGGTGACGGCGGGGGTGACGTTGGGGTTGCCGTCGCGGTCGCCGCCGATCCAGGTGCCGAAGGTCAGCGGGCGGGTGGCGGGCGGGATCGGGGCTCCGGCGCGCTCCAGCTCGGCGGCGAGGTCCTCCAGGACGTCACCGACGGCGTCGCGGTGCAGCTCGTCGAGGTAGTAGACGGCGTTGCGCGCCTCGTCGGCCGGCTCCGGGCGGGCCACGCGCAGCTCGTCGGTCTGCCAGATCAGGTCGATGTTCTCGGCGAGCCGCAGGTCGGTGCGGCGGCGCTCGTTGGGGTCGGTGTTCTCCAGCAGCTCGGCGACCTTGCGGAGCTTGGTGAGCACCGACCGGCGGGCGGCCTCGGTGGGGTGGGCGGTGAAGACCGGGCGCACTCCGAGATTCGCCGCGGTCTCCCGCAGGTGGGCGGGGTCGGCGTCCTTGAGCATGTCCGCGGTGCGGGCGAGGTTTCCGCCCTCGGCGGCCCGCCGGGCGCGCAGTTCGCGGCCGCGGTGCACCTGCTCGGTGACGTTGGCCAGGTGGAAGTAGGTCGAGAAGGCCCTCACGAGCTTGGTGGCCGTCGCGAGGTCGGTGCGGCTGAGCAGGGCGGCGGCGGCCTCGCCGTCGGTCCTGGTCAGGGCGCGTACGCGCTCGACGAGCTCCAGCAGCTCGGTGCCCTCCTGACGGACGAGCGTCTCGCCGAGGAGATCACCCAGCCGGCGGATGTCGGCCCGCAGGGCGGCGCTGGTCTCGGCACGGGCTTCGGGGGTGGCCTCCAGTGGGGCTTCGGGGGCGCTGGGTTCCTTTCGGGCGTCCGGGGTACCCGGACGGCCCGCCGTGGGGACCTCCGCGGCCGGGGAAGGGTTCTTGCCAACCGGGTTCGGGGAGGTGTCGGCACTGCTCACAGGTGCGGCTCCTTGCGGCGATGCTTCTGGCAGGTCACGGACCGCGTTGTCCGACGACTCCCAGGATAGGCCGCCCGGGGGTGCGTGGATCATCCAGTCCACCATGCGGCCCTCTTGCCCCCACACTCACGGCTGCCATACTTACGATCGCGTAGGTTACGGGACCGTAAGTAACGCACCCCCCGTCCCCCAGTTTCAAACGAGAGCAATACCTATGACGATCAGTCCGGACGTGCTCCGCACGAACCCCCGAGGCACAGAAGACGCGGCAGGCACCGCGAAGTCCGCCGCGGCGCCCGGGGAACCGCTCCCCTCGGCCACGCTCGGCGGCGAGCAGCGCCGTTCCGTCGAGCAGATCACTCTTCTGCTGTTCATCACCGTCCCCTTCGTCGCCCTGGTGGCCGCGGTTCCGCTCGCCTGGGGATGGGGGGTGAGCTGGCTGGACCTCGGGCTGATGACCGGCATGTACTTCCTGGGGTGCCACGGCATCACCATCGGCTTCCACCGCTACTTCACCCACGGCGCCTTCAAGGCGAAGAAGCCCCTGCGCGTCGCACTGGCCGTCGCCGGGTCGATGGCCGTGGAGGGGCCGCTGGTGCGGTGGGTCGCCGACCACCGCAAGCACCACAGGTACTCCGACGCCGAGGGCGACCCGCACTCCCCCTGGCGCTACGGCGAGACCGTCCCCGCCCTGCTCAAGGGCCTGTGGTGGGCGCATGTGGGCTGGATGTTCGACGAGGAGCAGACGCCGCAGCACAAGTACGCCCCGGATCTGATCAAGGACCCGGTGATCCGCCGCGTCTCCCGCCAGTTCGTGCTGTGGACGGCCGTGTCGCTGGCCATTCCGCCGGTGGTCGGCGGGCTGGTCACGATGAGCTGGCAGGGCGCGCTGACCGCGTTCTTCTGGGGCTCGCTGGTGCGGGTGGCGCTGCTGCACCACGTCACCTGGTCGATCAACTCCATCTGCCACGCGGTGGGCAAGCGCCCGTTCAGGTCGCGTGACCGCTCGGGCAACGTGTGGTGGCTGGCGGTGCTCTCCTGCGGGGAGTCCTGGCACAACCTGCACCACGCGGACCCGACCTGCGCCCGGCACGGAGTGCTGAAGGGCCAGATCGACTCCAGCGCCCGGCTGATCCGCTGGTTCGAGAAGGCCGGCTGGGCGTACGACGTGCGCTGGCCGTCGCGGAAGCGGATCGACGCCCGCCGCCGGGAGGAAGCCGCCGAAGCGGCATGATGGAGGAGTGGCGACCGACGACAGCAGTACCAAGGGCAGGCTCTCACGACCCACCCGGCGGACCCGCCGCCGGATGACGGGGGAGGAGCGCCGCGAGCAACTGCTGGACATCGGTCGCGCGCTCTTCGCCGAACGAGGTTTCGAAGGCACGTCGGTGGAGGAGATCGCGGCGAAGGCCGGGGTCTCCAAGCCGGTGGTCTACGAGCACTTCGGCGGCAAGGAGGGGCTGTACGCGGTGGTGGTCGACCGGGAGATGCGGCGGCTGCTGGACATGGTGACGGGGGCGCTGACCGGCGGCCATCCGCGCGAACTGCTGGAGCAGGCGGCGTTCGCGCTGCTGGACTACATCGAGCAGTACACCGACGGGTTCCGCATCCTGGTGCGGGACTCGCCGGTGGCCCAGTCGACGGGCAACTTCGCCTCGCTGATCAGCGACATCGCCACCCAGGTGGAGGACATTCTGGGCCTGGAGTTCAAGGCGCGCGGCTTCGACCCGAAGCTGGCGCCGCTGTACGCGCAGGCCCTGGTGGGCATGGTGGCCCTGACGGGCCAGTGGTGGCTGAGCGCCCGCAAGCCCGACAAGCCCGAGGTGGCCGCCCATCTGGTGAACCTCGCCTGGCACGGGCTGGACGGTCTGGAACCCAAGCCGCGCCTGATAGGCCACCGCCGCAGCTGACCGGCGGACACCGGCCCCGGCTGCCGGTGTCCGCCGGGTGGGCAGGCCGATTCCACGACGGCGGCGTTCCGCCGAATATATCTCGATATCAAGAGACTTCACATCGACAGAACTACTACACTGTCCGCATGGAGGACGAGGTCGACCGACTGGTGGCAGCGTGGCGCCGCGAGCGCCCCGATCTCGATGTGGAGCCCCTGGAGGTGCTCAGCCGGGTCAGCAGGCTCGCCCGCCACCTCGACCGGGCCCGCCGCATCGCCTTCGCCGAGCACGGGCTGGAGCCCTGGGAGTTCGACGTGCTGACCGCGCTGCGCCGGGCGGGCACCCCGTACCAGCTCTCCCCCGGGCAGTTGCTGACCCAGACCCTGGTCACCTCCGGGACCATGACCAACCGCATCGACCGGCTGGCGAAGAAGGGGCTGGTGGAGCGGCTGCCCGACCCCAGCGACCGGCGCGGCGTCCTGGTCCGGCTGACGGGGGCCGGACGCGACCGGGCCGACCGGGCCCTGGCCGGGCTGCTGGAGCAGGAGCGGACCATCCTCGCCGAGCTCCCCTCCAGCCGCCGGGCGGAGCTGGCCGGGCTGCTGCGGCAGCTCACCGCGCCGTTCGACAACGTCCCCTGACGGTCCGTGACGCGGGCCCGGCGCAGGTGCCCGGGGCGGGGGCAGGGCGGAACTACGACGTCACCTGCTCCAGGTCCGCCGGGCCGACGCCCGCCTTGCGGGCCAGCGCCACCGCGGCCAGCGTGGAGTGCACCCCCAGCTTGCCCAGCACGTTCTGCATGTGGGTGCGGACGGTGTGCGGGGAGAGGTACAGCCGCTCGGCGACCGCCTTGCGGCCCAGCCCGGCCACCATGCAGCGCAGCACCTCGTGCTCGCGCGGGGTCAGCGACTCCACCAGCCGCTCGCTCTCGGTGCGGTGCCTGCGCGCCGCGGTCAGCTCGCGCAGCACCCCGGTCAGCAGGGCGGGAGGCAGATGCGTCTCACCGCGCAGCACCCCCCGGACCACCTGGAGCAGCCGGGAGAGAGAGCAGTCCTTGGCGACCCAGCCCGACGCCCCCGCCTGGAGGGCGGCGGCCGCGCGGCGCGGGTCGTCGCCCTCGGCGAGCACCACGGTGCGGGCCTCGGGGTGGTCGGCGCGGACCCGTGAGACCAGGGCGATGCCGCCGGACGCGGCCGGCGTCTCGGCGGCGGCCGGATCCGGTGGGGGCGTACGGTCGGCCTCGGCCGGCGCGCCCCCCAGGTCCGCGTCGATCAGCAGGACGTCGAAGCGGCGGCCGTCGGCCGCCGCCCGTTCCAGGGAGCGCAGCGCGGCGGGACCACTGCCGGCCGCGGCCACCTCCACGTCCTGCTCCACCGCGAGTGCCGCGGCGAGGGACTCGGCGAATATGCGGTGGTCGTCCACCACGAGAACCCGGATACGTTGCACGCACACCCCCTGCCGCCGAAAGGCCCACCCGCGTTCGGGCGCGGCGCCCGGTGCGGGACCGGACGACGGGCCGCACGGCCGCCGCCGTGATCCGCTCGTACCCGGCCCCCGTGCGCCGCATCCGGCGTGTGCCGCCCTCTGATGCCCACCGGCCCCCGGCGGCCGGTGCCGTCCCAGCGTACGGCCGGGGTACGGCCGAGGAGGCGGATTGGCGAAAACCGACCGCGCGCACGGCACACGGCGACCGGACACGCACGGTCGGCGACGCCCGGGCCGGGCCCGGCGCCCTCACCCTTCCAGCCGGCGCGCCCCCTCCGAGGGCACCGCCTCGAACAGCCGCGGGGCCCGGTGGCCCGCGGCGTCGAAGGCGTCGGCGACCGCCGCACCGACCTCCTCGGCCCCGGCCGCCTCCACCAGGACGACCGCGGAACCGCCGAAGCCGCCGCCGGTCATCCGGGCGCCCAGCGCACCCGCCGCGTTCGCCGTCTCCACCACCAGGTCCAGCTCGGGGCAGGAGACGGCGAAGTCGTCGCGCAGTGAGGCGTGTCCGGCGGTCAGGACCGGGCCGATCGAGCGGGGCTCGCCCGCGTCGAGAAGGCCGACGACCTCCTCGACCCGCCGGTTCTCGGTGACCACATGGCGCACCAGGGGCCGCAGCGCCGGATCGGCCAGCCCGGCCAGCGCCGCGTCCAGTTCCCCGTGGGGGACGTCGCGCAGGGCCGCGACCCCCAGGGCCGCCGCGGCCTCCTCGCAGCCCGCCCGGCGCCGGGCGTACTCGCCGTCGCCCAGCGCGTGCTTGACGCGGGTGTCCACCACCAGCAGCCGCAGCCCCGCGGCGGCCGGGTCGAACGGGACCTGACGGGCGGCCAGGTCCCGGGTGTCGAGGTGGAGGGCGTGCCCGGCCGTGCAGCAGGCCGACGCCATCTGGTCCATGATCCCGCAGGGGACGCCGACGAACTCGTTCTCGGCCCGCTGGCAGAGCCGGGCGATCCGCTCGGGGGCCAGCCCCAGGCCGTACAGCTCGTTCAGCGCCACCGCCGTGGCGACCTCCAGGGCGGCCGAGGAGGACAGGCCCGCGCCGGTGGGCACATCGCTGCGGACGTAGAGGTCGGCGCCCGTCTCCCGGCCGGACAGCAGGCCGGCCTCGCGCAGCGCCCACACCACGCCGGCCGGGTACGCGGCCCAGCCGTCGGCCGTGCCGGGGGTGAGCTTCTCGGCCCGCAGGCGCACCGTGCCGCCCGACACGTCGGCCGAGTGGACGGCCAGCACGCCGTCGTCGCGGCGGACCGCCGCCACCCGGATGGTGTGCGGCAGGGCGAGCGGCATGACGAAGCCGTCGTTGTAGTCGGTGTGCTCGCCGATGAGGTTGACGCGGCCCGGTGCGGCCCAGATCCCGGTGGGCTCGCCGCCGTGGACCGCGCGGAAGCCGTCGGCCGCCTCCGCCGTCTGCGCCGCGTTGAGCGCCTCCGCCTCGGCCTCCGCCCCGGGGTTCAGTGGCCCGTTCACGCCCCGCTCCCCTCTCCGCCGCCGGTGATGGCGGCGGCGTCGGCGTCCAGTGCCCGGCCCCGGGCGAAGGCCCAGGCGTCGGCGACGATGTCCCCCAGTTCGGTGCGCGAGGGCCGCCAGCCCAGCCGCTGCCTGGCCCGTTCCGCCGAGGCGACCAGGAACGCCGGGTCGCCGCCGCGCCGCGGCGCCGTCTTCTCGGGGACGGGGTGGCCGGTGACCTCGCGGACGGTGCGGATCACCTCGCGGACGGAGAAGCCGCTGCCGTTGCCGAGGTTGCACACCAGGTGCTCCCCGGACACCGCGGCGTCCAGCGCCAGCAGATGGGCCTCGGCGAGGTCGGCGACGTGGATGTAGTCGCGTACGCAGGTGCCGTCGGGGGTGGGGTAGTCGTCCCCGTAGACAGAGATCGCCTCCCGCTGCCCGAGCGCGACCTGGAGCACCAGCGGGATGAGGTGCGACTCGGGGTCGTGCCGCTCGCCCAGGACGCCGTGCGCGCCGCGGTACGCGCCGGCCACGTTGAAGTAGCGCAGCGAGACGGCGGCCAGGCCGTGGGCGGCGCACTCCCCGGCGATCATGTGGTCGACGGCCAGCTTGGAGGCGCCGTAGGGGTTGGCGGGGGCGGTGGGCGCGTCCTCGCGGACGGGGATCTCCTCGGGCTCGCCGTAGGTGGCGGCGGTGGAGGAGAAGACCAGGGTGCGCACCCCGGCACCGCGCATCGCGTCCAGCAGCGCCATGGTGCCGCCGACGTTGTTGTGCCAGTACTTCTCGGGGTGGACGACGGACTCGCCGACCTGGGAGCTGGCGGCGAAGTGGAGCACCGCGTCACAGGAAGGGTCCAGCCAGTCGGCGGCGTCCTGGATTCGTCCCTGGACGAAGTCCGCCCCCGCCGGCACGCCCGCGCGGAAGCCGGTGGACAGATCGTCCACCACCGTCACCCGGTGCCCGGCCTCCAGCAGGTGCGCCGCGACGACACTCCCGACGTAGCCGGCCCCGCCGGTCACCAGATATGTGCCGCTCACCGGCTCGCCACCTCCCGCAGTCGCCGCGCCGCGGTCTCTGGCGGCACGTCGTTGATGAAGACCCCCATGCCGGACTCCGAGCCCGCCAGGTATTTCAGCTTCCCGGACGTGCGGCGGATCGTGAGGAGTTCCAGGTGGAGGGCGAAGTCCGCCCGTCCGGCCCAGTCCTTGCCCCCGTCCGGGCCCAGCGGCGCCTGGTGCCAGCCGGAGATGTAGGGCGTGGGCGGCTCCCCCGGGCCGAAGATCCGGTCGAAGCGCCGCAGCAGTTCCAGGTAGACGCCGGGGAACTCGGCGCGGGCCTCCTCACCGAGTTCCGTCAGGTCCGCCGCCCGCCGCCCGGGATACAGGTGCACCTCGTACGGCCAGCGCGCGGCGTGCGGCACGAAGGCCGTCCAGTGGCCGGTCTCCAGCACCACACGCCGGCCGTCGGCGCGCTCGGCGGCCACGACGTCGTCGAAGAGGTTGCCGCCGGTGCGCTCCCGGTGGGCGGCGGCCGAGCGCAGCATCCGCTCGGTGTGCGGGGTGACGAAGGGATAGGCGTAGATCTGGCCGTGGGGGTGGCCGAGGGTGACGCCGATCTCCCGGCCGCGGTTCTCGAAGCAGAACACCTGGCGCACGCCCGCCAGCGCCGACAGCTCGGCGGTGCGGTCGGTCCAGGCGTCCAGGACCAGGGCGGCCCGCTCCTCGGTGAGGTCGGCGAAGGAGGCGTCGTGGTCGGAGGTGAAGCACACCACCTCGCAGCGTCCGGCGCCCGGCGCCCGGACGAACAGGCCGCCTCCGTCCTCGGCCTCCTCCGGCCCCGGGGGGCCGGCCAGGGAGGGGAAGCGGTTCTCGAAGACGGCCACCTCGTAGTCCTCGGCCGGGATCTCCGTCATACGGCCGTCCCGGGACGGGCACAGGGGGCATTCGTCGGCCGGCGGGTGGTACGTGCGGGCCTGGCGGTGGGCCGTGACCGCGACCCATTCACCGAGCAGGGGGTCGTGGCGGATCTCCGATGCCGTGGCGACGGCGTCCAGGGGACGCCGGTCCACGGCATCGCCTCTCGTGGCGCGGTTGTCGCCACGAACGTCGTAGTACACGAGTTCACGGCCGTCGGCGAGGCGGGTCGGGGTCTTTTTCACCTGGGGTCTCCCTATACTGCGACCCAAACATAATCGAACATAAAAAACCATGAGTGAACATTGACGTCAAGGGGCCTTCCCCCACAGCGGTCCCGTCACGCCACGGAGGCGACCTGCTCATGCCGTCGTACCAGCTGGCCCAGGATCTTCGGCTCCCCACGAACGCCCTGGACTACACGATCCTGGCCATCTACTTCCTCGTCGTCCTCGGAGTCGGGTTCGCCGCCCGGCGCAGCATCAAGACCAGCCTGGACTTCTTCCTCTCCGGCCGCTCGCTGCCCGCCTGGGTCACCGGCCTCGCCTTCATCGCGGCCAACCTCGGCGCGCTGGAGATCCTGGGCATGGCGGCCAACGGCGCGCAGTACGGCGTCTACACCGTGCACTGGTACTGGGTGGGCGCCATCCCGGCGATGGTCTTCCTCGGCCTGGTGATGATGCCCTTCTACTACGGGTCCCGGGTGCGCTCGGTCCCCGAGTTCCTGCTGCACCGTTTCGGGCCCTCCTCCCACCTGCTCAGCGGCATCCTCTTCTCGGCCGCCTCGGTGCTGATCGCGGGTGTCAACCTCTACGCGCTGGCCATCGTGCTGGAGGCGCTGCTGGGCTGGCCGCAGTGGGTGTCCATCGTGGTCTCGGGACTGTTCGTGCTGCTCTACATCACCCTGGGCGGTCTGTCCTCGGCCATCTACAACGAGGTCGTGCAGTTCTTCGTGATCCTGGCCGGGCTGATCCCGCTGACCGTCCTCGCCCTGGTCCGCGTGGGCGGGTGGAGCGGGCTGAGCGACTCGCTCACCGCCTCGCGGGGCGACAACTTCGTCTCGGCCTGGGGCGGGACCGGCATCGGTTCGGACAACCCGCTGGGCGCCAACTGGCTGACCATCGTGCTCGGCCTCGGCTTCGCCCTGAGCTTCGGCTACTGGACGACGAACTTCGCCGAGGTCCAGCGCGCCCTGTCGGCCAAGAACCTCTCCGCCGCCCAGCGCACCCCGCTGATCGCCGCCTTCCCCAAGATCTTCATCCCGGCGATCGTCGTCATCCCCGGTCTGGTCGCGCTGGTGGTGGCGCCGGACATCGGCCCCGGCAGCGGCCTGGAGTACAACGAGGCGGTCCCGCTGCTGATGCGGGACCTGCTGCCCAACGGGGTGCTGGGCATCGCGGTGACCGGTCTGCTCGCCGCCTTCATGGCCGGCATGGCCGCCAACGTCTCCGCGTTCAACACCGTCTTCACCAACGACATCTGGCGGCCCTATCTGGTCAAGGACCGCCCGGACTCGTACTACGTGGCCACCGCGCGCGTGGTCACCGCGATCGGCGTGCTGCTGGGCATGGGGACGGCGTTCATCGCGGCGACGTTCAGCAACATCATGAACTACCTCCAGACGCTGTTCTCCTTCTTCAACGTGCCACTGTTCACCGTCTTCATCATCGGCATGTTCTGGAAGCGGATGACGGCCGCGGCCGGTTTCTGGGGGCTGCTGGCGGGCACCGTCGCGGCGATGGTCAACTACTTCTGGTTCTACCGGGGCGGGCTGATCGACATCCCCACCGACCAGGGCGCCAACTTCGTCTCCGCCATCGTCGCCTTCGTCGTGGGCACGCTCGTCGTCGTGGTCCTCACGCCCCTCACCAGGCCCAAGCCCGTCGAACGGCTGGCCGGCCTGGTGTACGGCACCCGCTCCCCCGGTCTGGCCGAGCCCCCGGCCGCGGGCGACGAGGCCTGGTACCGCAGGCCCGCCCTGCTGGGCTGGGGCGCGATCATCCTCGCCGCCCTCTGCTACCTCCCCTTCTCCTTCTGAGCGCCCCGCGCACCGCACAGCGAAGGATGTGATCCACCGTGACGAACGACGGCAACGGCAGCAACGAGGGCAACGGCGGCGACGGTGCGGGCGGTCCGCACGGCGCCCACGAGTACCGCGGCCCCTCGGGGTCCCGCCCTCCCTCCGATCCCGCCGACCCCGGTGTCCCCGGCACCGGCAAGGGCGATCCGGATCCGGACTGGCGGGAGGAGGAGCGCGAGCTGGAGGAGCGGTCGGCCAGCGCCGCCCGGCTGTTCGACATCCGCCGTGTCATCGGCGTGCTGTTCGTGGTCTACGGCCTCATGGTCACCGTCGCCGGGTTCTTCACCTCCGACGCCGACCTGGCCAAGGCCCAGGACATCAACATCAACCTCTGGGCCGGACTGTCGATGCTGGTGCTGGGGCTGCTGTTCCTGCTCTGGCTGCGGCTGAGCCCGACGGTTCCGCCGCCGTCGCGGCGGGAGGCCGGAGGCGGCGGCCCCGGGGCCGCGCCGACCGCCGGGCAGTGAACCGCCCGCCCGCCGCCGTACGGGCGGGGCG
>NZ_JBXUOY010000125.1:0-14529 GCF_057196705.1 Streptomyces sp. ATLC9
CCCGTACCCCGCGCCGTCGCCGCCGTACCCGCGGCGGTCAGACCCTGGAGCACCCCGGCGCCGAAGCGGCCCCCGAGCCGACGGGCCCGGCGGGTGGGACGGCGGACTCCGGATCGCCCGCGGACGCCTCCGGCGAGGCCCCCAGGCCGCGCCGCCGTCGCCGCACCCGCGGCGGAGCCGGCGCGCGCTCGGCGGCCCCGGAGGCCACCGCGGAGAGCTGACGGCACGGCCGCCGCGTATCCGTGCCCATGACGATGCCCGCCACCGCCGCACCCGCTTCGGTGGCGGGCATCGTCACGGGCACGGGCGCTAGCCTCGCCTCCATGAGCAAGCCGCCGACCCTGACTCTGCCGCCCGGCGCCCGGGCGTACCGTCTGAAGACCTCGCGCGGCGAGTTCGCCGTGCACGACGCGGGCGAGCCGCGTGCCGGCACGGCTCTGCTGGTGCCCGGGTTCACCGGCAGCAAGGAGGACTTCATCGCCCTGCTCGCCCCGCTGGCCCGCGCGGGCTTCCGTGCGGTGGCCGTGGACGGGCGGGGACAGTACGAGTCCGGGGGACCGCGCGAGCTCGGCGCGTACGCCCAGGGCGAGCTGGCCCTGGATCTGCTGGCCCAGGCGGAGGCGCTCGGCGGGGGCGCCGGGGGCGTCCATCTGCTGGGGCACTCCCTGGGCGGGCTGATCGCCCGCGCCGCCGTGCTGCGGGACGCGGCGCCCTTCCGCTCCCTGACGATCATGAGCTCCGGTCCCGCCGCCATCGCGCACCTCCAGCAGGAGCGCACCCGGATGCTGATCGAGGCGCTGGCGGTGCTGGACATGGAGTCGGTGTGGCGGGCGATGCGCGATCTGGACCCGCCGGAGGCCGCGGACGAGGCCACCGGCGCGGCCGTGGCCGAGTTCCTGCACCGCCGCTGGCTGGCCACCGTCCCCGAGCAGCTCGTCGCCACCGGCCGCCAGTTGCTGACCGAGCCGGACCGGGTCGGGGCCCTGGCGGCGGTGCCGCTGCCCAAGCACGTGCTGTCGGGGGAGGTGGACTACGCCTGGCCGGTTCCGCTGATGGACCAGATGGCGCGGCGGCTGGACGCCCGGCGCACGGTGGTGGCAGGCGCCGAGCACTCGCCGGGGGCCGAGCGCCCCGGGGAGACGGCCGGGGCACTGGCCTCCTTCTGGCACGACTGCGCGGGCGGTGCGGGAAACGGGGACGGGACCGGAGCCGGTTCCGTCTAACCGCCGCCCTGGATGAACCGGGTGACTCCGTTCGCGATCTGCTGGACCGCGATCGCCGACAGCAGCATGCCCGACAGCCGGGTCACCAAGACCACGCCGCCGTCCTTGATGACGCGGATGATCAGCAGCGAGTACCGCATCACCAGCCACAGCACGATGTGCAGCACGGCGATGGCCGTCCACACCGCGGCGTGGTCGGCCGGCCCGTCCGCCCGCTGCACGGCCAGGATGACGGAGACGATCGCGCCGGGCCCGGCCAGCAGGGGCATGCCCAGCGGCACCAGCGCGGCGTTGACGTCCTTGGTCTGCGTGGGCTCCTCCGCCCTGCCGGTGAGCAGGTCCAGGGCCACCAGCAGCAGCAGGAGGCCACCCGCCACCATCAGCGCGGGGATCGAGACGTGCAGATAGTCCAGGATCTGCTGCCCCAGCAGGCCGAAGACGGCGATCACCCCGAAGGCGACGGCGGTGGCCTGCAGCGCCATCCCGCGCTGGACCTTGACCGGGCGTCCGGAGGAGAGGGCGAGGAAGACGGGGGTGATGCCGGGCGGGTCCATGATCACGAAAAGCGTGACAAAGACGGATCCGAAGAGGGCGACGTCGAACACGGTGCTGCCTTGCGTGATGTGCGCGGTACGCGCGGTGGTGATCCGGGGGCGGGTCAGGCGGAGACGGGTGCCGCGCCTGACCCGCGGGCGGCGATCTCGGCGTAGACGTCCGGGGCGGTGGTGTACTCCCCGAGCCGGCAGGTCTTGCGGCTGCCGTGGTAGTCGCTGGAGCCGGTGGCCAGCAGGCCGAGGTCGCGGGCCATGCCCCGCAGCCGCTCGCGGGTCGCGGTGTCGTGGTCCATGTGGTCGGCCTCGATGCCGTCGAGCCCGGCGGCGGCCAGTTCCGCGATGGCGCTCTCCGGCACGCACCGTCCGCGCTTGACGGCCAGGGGGTGCGCGAAGACCGCGACTCCGCCGGCGCCCTTGATCAGCCGGACGGCCTCGAAGGGGTCCAGTTCGTGCTTGCCGACGTAGGCGCGGCCGTCGTCCGCGATCCACTCGGCGGTGAAGGCGTCGGAGACGGTCTCGACGACGCCCAGCTCCACCATCGCGCTCGCTATGTGGGGGCGGCCTACCGAGCCGTCCCCGGCGATCCCGGCGACCCGCTCCCAGGTGATCGGCACGCCCAGCTCCCGGAGCCTGGCGACCATGCCCCTGGCGCGCGGCACCCGGTCGTCGCGGACGAGTTCGCGCTCGCGTGCCAGCTCGGGCTCGTCCGGGTCGAACAGATAGGCCAGCATGTGCAGGCTCACACCGTCCAGGCGGCAGGAGAGCTCCGCGCCGGGGACGAGGGTGAGGCCCGCGGGGAGGGCGGCGATCGCCTCGCCGTATCCGGCGACCGTGTCGTGGTCGGTCAGCGCCACCACGTCCAGTCCGGCCGCGGCGGCGTTCCGCACCAGCTCGGCGGGGGTGTCGGTGCCGTCCGAGGCGGTGGAGTGGGTGTGCAGGTCTATGCGCACGGTACGTAACTCCCACGGCGGACGGCTGAGGCGGACACTCCAGAGTAGAACAGACGCCCGCCCGCTCCGTCCCGCGCCCGGCCGCCGGTCAGGCCCCGGGGCGGGCGAGCAGCTGGGGGGAGAGCGCCCCGTACGGCACCAGTTCCACCTCGGCCCCCGCCTCCCGCAGATCCGTGAGCACCAGCTCGTCGTACATCAGCATCCCGGACTGCTCGGGCCAGACGATCGCCCACAGCCACAGGCCGCGCGCCTCTCCCGCGAACACCGCGCGGTCCTCGGGCGCCCCGTCCACCAGCCACAGCGGGGTGGGCCGTCCGGCCGCCAGGACCTTCGCGTGCGGGGGGCGGTCCACGTCGATCAGCGGGCCGGGGTCGGGCCCGGGCACTCCGGCGTAGCGGGCTCCCAGTCCGATGCCCAGTTCCTCGGCCACCAGCAGCAGTTCGCCGGGACCGCCGAGCGGGCCGGGACCGGAGCAGGCCACCGCGGTGGCCCGGCCGCCGCTGCGGTCGTCACCCGCGTAGGCGATCCCGGTGAACAGCCAGCCGATCGGCAGCGGCCAGGGCATCCACACCGGCACCTGGGCTCTGTGGAGTACCACGCCGAGCGCCTCGACGCTCGGCGGGAGGACCGGCTGCAGCGGATGGACCGTGCCGTGCACATCGCACTGCCAGGAGTCGGCGAAGAGACCGGGCGCCCTGACGCGGCCGCCGCACTTCGGGCAACTGGGTTCGCCCCTCATGGGCCCCACGGTCCTCCCAGGAGAGCCGTGCGTCAAGGACGATCACTCGTACGGACCGCCCGGGGCGCGCCCGGCGGCGGCCGGCCGGAGGTTCAGTCCGTCAGGGACACCGACGCCCGGCGCGGGTCGCGCAGGTCGGTGCCGCGGGCCAGCCAGCGCTCCTGGAGTTCGGCCGCACCGTGCACCCGCTTCCAGGCCGCCTCGTTGGGCGTCATCGGCAGCAGGGGGAGGAAGCGCACCGGCTCCATCGGCGGATCCAGTTCCAGATCCTCCACCAGGCCTCCGGGCTCGGCGACCAGTACGGAGGTGAAGGGGGCGCCCGGCCACAGCGGCTCGCCCACGTCCAGCGAGGCGCCGGGGGCCACGACCACCCCCTCGACCTGGGGGGAGGCGGCGAGCACGGCGAGCGGGCGCAGTACCTTGTCGGTGTCGGCCGCCCCGGCGCGCACCGTCAGCACCAGCTCCGCGCGCGGCCCCCGTTCGGGATCGGCGAGCATGTCGGAGGGGTCGGCCATGGGGGCGGCGGACATCCCCAGGGTGGCGTAGCGCGCCAGGCCGTTCCCGCCGGGGCCCTCCTCGGCGTCCGGGAAGCGCAGCACCTCGATCCGGTCGGCACCCAGGAAGGTCACCGCCGCCCGCGCGTCGGGCTCTCCCAGTGCGCTGCGCAGCCGGGCCTCGACCAGTTCCAGAACCTGTGCCATACGGCGAGCATAGATCGTGTATTGATCAGGCAAAGAGGGCAGGCGCCGGCCCCGGAGCGGGACGGAGGGGCGTCCGCGAGTGCTACCGTTGACTGCTGGTCAAGGCGTGTACACGGAATTCCCCCAGCGGGGACCGGCCGGAGGAGGTGGGGCTGCGATGGATCCGAGTCGACCGTGCAGTACCAGCCGCTCTTCCGTACGGCAGCCGCGTCCCCGTGCCTGAGGGCCTTCCTCCCCCACCGCCGAGCGGTGAAACCACGGAAGTCCCCATTTTTCTCCTGCTGACCGGCTTCGCGGAAGAGCGCGTGAGTTCCCTGCTCGACCGACGTTCTCAGCGAATGCCGCCCGTGCGTACGGTCCCGCGTGGTGCCCGCTTTGCAGACCTCCGGCCCGTGGGTCTTCCCCCGACGGCCCCGTAGGCCCCCATTCCGGGCAGCGCTGCGCCCGTTCGCCGGCGGCTCGGCACGCGAAGGAGCCCAGCATGTCGATGATCCGTGACCTGCGCGCCGCGGTCCGCCCCGCCCTGCGCCGGGGCGGCCGATCCCCCTACCCCTACGCCCACGACGGCCCCGGCGTCGACACCACCGCGACCAGCGCGGTGGTGGACTGCGCCGTCTACCGGAACGGCCGCCGCGAGTCGCGGCACATGACTCCGGCCGAGGCCCTGCGCTCGCTGCGTTCCCGCGAACCGCAGGGACGGCAGGAGCCGCAGGACGGTCCCGGCGGCGGGGCGTTCGTGTGGATCGGCCTGCACGAGCCCACCGAGCGGGAGTTCTCCGGCATCGCCCGCGAGTTCGGCCTGCACCCGCTCGCCGTGGAGGACGCGGTGCACGCGCACCAGCGGCCGAAACTGGAGCGGTACGACGACTCCCTGTTCACCGTCTTCAAGACGGTCCACTATGTCGAGCACGCCGAACTCACCGACTCCAGCGAGGTGGTGGAGACCGGCGAGGTGATGTGCTTCACCGGCCGGGACCACATCATCACCGTCCGGCACGGCGGCCAGGGCTCGCTGCGCACCCTGCGCCACCGGCTGGAGGACGACCCCGGACTGCTGGCCAAGGGTCCCTCGGCCGTGCTGCACGCCATCGCCGACCAGGTGGTGGACGGCTACCTGGCGGTCGCCGACGCGGTGCAGGACGACATCGACGAGGTGGAGATCCAGGTCTTCTCCGAGAGCGCCGGCAAGGGCCGCCGGGGCCGTGACGCGGGGCGGATCTACCAGCTCAAGCGCGAGGTGCTGGAGTTCAAGCGGGCGGTCTCGCCGCTGCTGCGGCCGATGCAGCTGCTGAGCGAGCGGCCCATGCGGCTGGTCGACCCCGACATCCAGAAGTACTTCCGCGACGTGGCGGACCACCTGACCCGGGTCAACGAGCAGGTGCTCTCCTTCGACGACCTGCTCAACTCCATCCTTCAGGCGAACCTGGCCCAGGCCACGGTCGCGCAGAACGAGGACATGCGGAAGATCACCTCCTGGGCGGCGATCTTCGCCGTCCCGACGATGATCGCCGGGGTCTACGGCATGAACTTCGAGTACATGCCGGAACTCCAGTGGCGCTACGGCTATCCGGCCGTCATGACCGTGATCGTCGGGATCTGCTACACCATCCACCGGGGCTTCAGGCGCAACGGCTGGCTGTAGGGCCCGCCGGGCGCGGGAGGCCCGGGGACGGGAGGGCGGGCACGGCACCGGACAGGGCGTCAGGACCGCGCACCGCGCGCGGGCCCGGCGTTGCCCCGGACGACCAGGACCATGCCGAGCAGGATCACCGCCAGCGCCCCGTAGACGGCCGCCGGCGGGTTCTGGCCCAGCCAGAGCGCCGCGATCAGCGCCGCACCCGGAGTCTCCAGCAGGATCGCGGTGGAGGTGACCGACGGTCCGAGCCCGCGCACCACCCGGTTGAGCAGCGAGTGGCCCAGCAGCTGCGCGGTGGCGGTGAGGACGGCGAGCTTGATCCAGGTCTCGCCGCTGTAGCCGCCGAGGTCGGCGCCGAAGACCAGGCAGGCGGCCAGCAGCAGCACGGAGGTGGTGGTGTAGCAGACGTAGGTGTACGCGGTCGTGGAGACCGTGCGGCGCACCTCCGCCCCCAGCAGGACGTACCCGGCCGCCGCCATGCCGCCGCCCAGAGCCAGGGCGTCACCCGCCAGTGCCCGCGGGGAGAGCGACAGGTCGACCCCCGTGAGGATCACCACCCCGGCGAAGGCGACCGCCGTGCCCGCCCAGACCAGGGCGGGCGAGTTCCGGCCCCGCAGCCGCAGCAGCAGGGTGGTCCAGATCGGGGTGGTGGTGACCAGCGCGGTCGAGGAGGCGACCGAGGTCATGTGGAGGCTGGGCAGCCAGAGCGCGAAGTGCAGCGCGAGCAGCGCCCCGGCGGCGGCGGCCAGCAGCACGTTGCGGCGCCCCATGGCGCGCAGTCCGGCCCGGTGGCGGACGAGGACCAGCGGGGTGAGGGCGCCGACCGCCATGGCGTTGCGCCAGAAGGCGATGGCCAGGGCCGGGGCGGCGGTGGCCGCGATCAGGGGCGCGGACAGGGAGATGCCGGACACGGCGACCGCCAGCAGGAACAGGTCCGGGCCGGTGCCCGGATGTCCCGCCACGGCTCCGGCTGCCTGTCGGGGCGCGGCGGTACGGGTCCTGACGGCGCGCACGGGGCTCCTCTCCTGGGCTGCTGGGATCCGGACCGGGGTCCTCGGGACCCGGGTCCGTGAACGGGCCGGGGCGTCGGTGAGCCGCGCCGCCGGCCACCAGAGTAAGGCGCGTGGCGGCGCCGCGGTACTGACCATCCGGCCCGCGGACCAGCGGCCGGGCTTCCGGCGGGGCACGGCCGGAGGCCCGGCGGTAGGGTCGCCCCATGGCCGATCCGTCCGTTCCCGCCGACTCCCGGGCGTCCCGGGGGACCCTGTCCGCGTCCGACCGGGCGCTGATCGAGGAGTCGGCGAAGAAGTCCGCGCTGGTGTGGGTACGCGGCCCCCTGGGGCCGCGACGCGCGCTGTGGCACGTCTGGCACGACGGTGCCGTGCACCTGGTGGGCGACGGCCCCGCTGAGCAGCCGCTGGAGCCCCTGGGGCTCGCCGACGGCGCCACCGCCACGGTCTCGGTGCGCAGCAAGGACAAGGGCGGGCTGCTGGCCGTCTGGCCGGCCCGGGTGGTGGAGCTGCCGCCGGGTGGCGGGCGGTGGCGTGAGGCGGCCGCCGAGCTGGCGGGCAAGCGGCTCAACGCACCGGATGCCACGACGATCGCCGGGCGCTGGGCCCGCGAGTGCCGTGTGCTGCGCCTGGAGCCGGCCGGAGCGCTTCTGGAAGGCCCCGGTTCGATGGCGGAGGACCTGCGGGCCGCCGTCCCGCCGCCGACGCCGGCGACCACGCGCGGCCCGGTCCCGGCCGGGCTGCCGAGGCTGCTGCGCCGCGGCCGGCCGGGCGGAGGGAAACGGTAGGGCGGCCGAAGGGGGGAACGCCGGGGAGGGAGCCGGGCAGGAGGCCCGGGGACGTCACTCGGCCGCCGAGATCCTCTTGCCGTAGTCGACGATCTGGTCCTTCTCCGGGGCGCGCAGCGTGAACTCCTTGTCCCACTCCAGCATCTGGACCACGCCGGCGTCCCCGCCGCGCTCCAGCCGCAGCGGGTAGGGCGTGCCGGCCAGCGAGACGCTGAGTATCCCGCCGTCGCCCTCGGCGGCCCGCACCTCGACCGTCCGCACTCCGTCGACCTCGCCGTGGTCCCCGGTCCTGCGCTCGCCGTTCAGGGTGAGCAGCCCGTCGAGCAGCACGTTCTTGTCCGTGAATCCGCTGAGCTGCTTGTAGGCGGGGTCGCCGGGGGGCACCTTGACGTACTTGTCCTCCAGTTTGCGGGCCGCCGCGAGGTCGGCCTCGTCCGGTTTCCCGCCGTCCTTGTCCTGGTCCGCCCAGAAGTCGGCGTTCGCCTTGAGGTAGAGGTCCTCGCCGACCCGCAGCAGTTCGAAGCGGGGGCCGCCCCTGGCCGAGACCTCGCCCAGGCCCCCGTCGTCCTTCAGCCGCATGTCCAGGCGGTAGGTGCGGCCCTTGCTGACCACGCTGCCCGACAGCCGTACGGACCGTGCGGCCCCGGCGGCCTCGCCCGCCCTCTTCTCGATCTCGGCGGCCGGGAGTCTGCCGACTCCGTTGGTCCCCTCGTTCGGGTCCTTCGAACCGCACCCCGTGAGCAGGGTCAGCAGGACCGCGCAGACCGCTCCCGCCGACACGGCCGTACTCCGGGCGCGAACACCGTGGACCCACGCAGTCACGTCAGCTCTTCCTCCTGATGCCGGGGCAGGACGACGGCACCCTACCGGGGGCGTCCTCCGGAGCGGGCCGCGGGCGGCCGTACGGCCGGTGCCGCCGCGGAGTGCGCGAGGGCACGCGTTAGCCTGAAAACCGCATTCGGGTCGCCTCCCGCGTGCGGACACTCGGCCGCACACGGGTACACGGGTACACACGGCAGGCGCGCCGCGCACGGCGGACGGGGAACCGGCCGCCACGCGCGGCGGACACGAGTGGGAAGCGGAGGATGGACCATGGTGCCGGGCGCCCAGCGGGTCTTCGTCTCGCACCTCTCCGGCGTGGCCGTCTTCGACCCCGTCGGGGACCAGGTCGGCCGGGTGCGGGACGTGGTGGCGATGCTGCGCGTGGGCGGACGCCCGCCGCGCGTGCCCGGACTGGTCGTCGAGGTGGTCAGCCGCAGGCGCGTCTTCCTCCCCATGACCCGGGTGACCGGTGTCGCGTCGGGCCAGGTGATCACCACCGGCGTGCTCAACATGCGGCGCTTCGAGCAGCGGCCCACCGAGACGCTGGTCCTGGGCGAGCTGCTGGACCGCCAGGTGACGCTGGTCGAGACGGGCGAGAAGGTCACCGTGCTCGACGTCGGGCTCACCCAGGTGCCCGGACGCCGCGACTGGCTGATCGACAAGGTCTTCGTGCGCCGCGGCGGCGGCGGGCTGCGCCGGCGGCGTTCGGGCGAGACGCTGACCGTGGAGTGGTCGGCGGTGACCGGCCTGTCGCTGGAGGAGGAGGGCCAGGGCGCGGCCAACCTGCTGGCCACCTTCGAGCAGCTGCGCCCGGCCGACCTCGCCAACGTCCTGCACCACCTGTCGCCCAAGCGCCGGGCGGAGGTCGCCGCCGCGCTGGACGACGACCGGCTGGCGGACGTGCTGGAGGAGCTGCCCGAGGACGACCAGGTGGAGATCCTCGGCAAGCTCAAGGAGGAGCGCGCCGCGGACGTGCTGGAGGCGATGGACCCCGACGACGCCGCCGACCTGCTGTCCGAGCTGCCGGAGGGCGACATGAACCGGCTGCTGGAGCTGATGGAGCCGCAGGACGCGGCCCCGGTGCGGCGGTTGCTGACGTACGAGGAGCGCACCGCGGGCGGCATGATGACCACCGAGCCGATCGTGCTGCGGCCCGACGCCACGGTCGCCGACGCGCTGGCCCGGGTGCGGGTGCAGGACCTCTCGGCGCCGCTGGCCGCCCAGGTGTACGTGTGCCGGCCGCCGGAGGAGACGCCGACGGGCAAGTACCTGGGGCTGGTGCACTTCCAGCGGCTGCTGCGCGAGCCGCCAGGCACCCTGGTCGGCTCGGTCGTGGACACCGATCTGCGGCCGCTGCCGCCGGACACCCCGCTGCCCACGCTGACCAGCTATCTGGCCGCCTACAACATCGTGTCGGTGCCGGTGGTGGACGAGAGCGGATCGCTGCTGGGCGCCGTCACCGTCGACGACGTGCTGGACCACCTGCTGCCCGACGACTGGCGGGAGGCCGCCGCCCGGGAGACGTTCGGAGTGCACGAGCCGATGGAGAGCCGACAGGACGGCCGGGGGAGCGCCGCCGATGGGTGACAGGGAACGGGACGAGCGCATGGCGCGCAGGGAACGCGAACGGAGTCTTCCGCCGGCCACCGGGCGCGCGGCCCGCGCCCGGCTGGACCAGCCGATGGTGCCGCGCCGCAGCCCGCTGCCGGAGTACGACCCGGAGGCGTTCGGGCGGCTGTCGGAACGGATCGCCCGCTTCCTGGGGACCGGGCGGTTCATCGTCTGGATGACGTTCACCATCGTGGTGTGGGTCATCTGGAACATCGTGGCCCCGCCGGACCTGCGCTTCGACGAGTACCCGTTCATCTTCCTGACCCTGGCCCTGTCCCTCCAGGCGTCCTACGCGGCCCCGCTGATCCTGCTGGCGCAGAACCGGCAGGACGACCGGGACCGGGTGAACCTGGAGCAGGACCGCAAGCGCACCGAGCGCTCGATGGCCGACACCGAGTACCTCACCAGGGAGATCGCCGCGCTGCGGATGGGCATGGGCGAGGTCGCCACCCGGGACTGGATCCGTTCCGAGCTCCAGGACCTGCTCAAGGAGCTGGAGCAGCGCGGCGCCCTGGAGCCGCCGCCCGACCGGGAGCGGTGATCCGGCCCCGGGCGGGCGGCTTCGGGCGGTGACTCGCGTCTCATCCGCCGCCTTCGGCGCGGACGCCGGTGCGCCGTACCATCGGGGCATGGCTACTGACACGCCCGCGGCATCCAGCCCAGCTCCCACCGAGGACGCGGTCCGCGCCGCGCTCGCGACCGTCGACGACCCCGAGATCCACCGTCCGATCACCGATCTGGGCATGGTGAAGTCGGTGGAGATCGGCGACGGCGGTTCGGTCGCGGTCACGGTCTACCTGACGGTGTCCGGCTGCCCGATGCGCGAGACGATCACCGAGAACGTGACCCGCGCGGTCCGCGGTGTGGCGGGCGTCACGGACGTGGCGGTCTCCCTGGACGTGATGAGCGACGAGCAGCGCCGCGAGCTGGCGGCCACGCTGCGCGGCGGGCAGGCCGAGCGGGAGATCCCGTTCGCCAGGCCCGGCTCCCTGACCCGGGTCTACGCGATCGCCTCCGGCAAGGGCGGTGTCGGCAAGTCCTCGGTGACGGTCAACCTGGCGGCGGCGATGGCGGCCGACGGCCTGAAGGTGGGCGTCGTGGACGCCGACATCTACGGCCACTCGGTGCCGCGCATGCTGGGCGCCGACGGCCGCCCCACCCAGGTCGAGAACATGATCATGCCGCCGTCCGCCAACGGCGTGAAGGTCATCTCGATCGGCATGTTCACCCCGGGCAACGCCCCGGTGGTGTGGCGCGGTCCGATGCTGCACCGCGCGCTCCAGCAGTTCCTGGCCGACGTCTACTGGGGCGACCTGGACGTGCTGCTGCTGGACCTGCCGCCGGGCACGGGCGACATCGCCATCTCGGTCGCGCAGCTCGTCCCCAACGCCGAGATCCTGGTGGTGACCACCCCGCAGCAGGCGGCCGCCGAGGTGGCCGAGCGCGCCGGGTCCATCGCGGTGCAGACCCACCAGAAGATCGTGGGCGTGGTCGAGAACATGTCCGGGCTGCCCTGCCCGCACTGCGACGAGATGGTGGACGTCTTCGGCACCGGCGGCGGCCAGCGCGTCGCCGACGGGCTGAGCCGGACCACCGGCACCACCGTGCCCGTGCTCGGCTCCATCCCGATCGACGTGCGGCTGCGCGAGGGCGGCGACGAGGGCCGGCCGGTGGTGCTGACCGACCCGGAGTCCCCCGCGGGCTCCGCGATCCGCTCGGTCGCGGGCAAGCTGGGCGGGCGCCAGCGCGGGCTGGCGGGCATGTCGCTGGGGATCACCCCGCGCAACAAGTTCTGAGGCCCCGGCACTCTCCCCGTACGCCCGCGCGCCCGGTCGGGCGTACGGGCGGCCGGGCGTTCAGCGCCCGTACTCGCCGAGGTCCTTGATCACCGAGAAGCCCAGCCCGTACGCGCTCATCCCCCGTCCGTACGCGCCGATGTGCACGCCCTCGTTCGCGGGGCCGGCCAGCACCCAGCCGTACTCCGACTCCCGGTAGCGGAAGTCGGCGGGGACGCCGTCGACCGGCAGCGAGAGGGTCGACCACGCGGAGCCGTCCAGGTCGTCCGCCAGTTCCCAGGCGGTCGCCGTCTGCTGGTCGAGCCAGCTCTGTCTGAGTCCGCGCTCCATCCGGATCGGCCATGAGCATGACAGCAACCCCAGTCCGGCCAGCCAGGCCGCCGACGAGACCGAGGTGGCCTCCAGGAGCCCCGTGCCGTCCGGGCTGCTGCGCACCGGGCGGTCGGCGACCGTCACGACGACGGCGAAGCGCCGGCCGTCCGGACCGGGCTCGTCCCGGAAGGAGGGCTCGTCCCCGTGGCCGGTCGAGCCGTGCTCGACCGTGCCGTCCGCGGCGGACCCCACCCGCATCAGCCAGCGCGGGCCGGTGAAGGCCTCGTCGAGGCCGTACCAGGGGAAGCCGGCCGTCAGATAGCCGTCGATCACCCCGTCCGCCCCGGACGCGGGTACGTCTCTCGGCCCTACCCGGCCCGTCGTCTCCATCTGCGCGACGCCTCCTCGTGTGCCCCGTGTCGTGGGAGGCCCGCCCCCCTCGGGCGGCCCGACCCCGGACACAGGGAGGATAGCCACCCCCGCGCGCCGAACCGGGCAGGACCGGCTGCGGACTGCGGGAGGTGGCCCTCCTGGTTCACCGGGGGAAGGCCTCAGGTGGCGTCGGCGTCGTAGGGCGGAAGGTCCGCCCCGGGCGCCGGACCGGTCCTGCGCGGGGCGGCTCCGGACGCCGGGTCGGCCTTGCGCAGGTCGATCCCGGACCCGCCCGGGGAGGGCGCGGACGAGCCGCCCGGGGCGATCTCCCGGCCGTTGACCGCGTCCGTGACCTCGGCGAGCTCCTGGCGCAGGTCGAAGCCGTTGCGGATCTCCTTCAGCCCCAGGTCCTCGTTCTCCAGCAGATGCTTGCGTGCGAAGTTCCTGGGGTTGAGGTCCTCGAAGTCGAAGTCCTTGAACTCCGGCCCCAGCTCCCTGCGGATGTCGTCCCGGGCGCTGTCGGAGAACTCCCGCACCTTGCGGACGAACCGCGCCGTGTCCTGGATCACCTTCGGCAGCTTCTCCGGGCCGAAGACGAGGATCGCGAGGATGACGAGAGCGATCAGCTCGAGGGGTCCTATGTCGAAGAACACCGTTCAGCTCCCTCATGTGCGTCCACGACCCGTGCGGCCACAGTCACGTTACCCGGCGCGGCGGCGGGGTGGGAGGCGGCAGGGCGAACAACGGCCGTCGCGGCGGTCGGCGTGACGGGACTCACGGGCCGGCCGCCGATCCGAGGACCACCTCCACCGAGCGCCGGTGGCCGCCGCGCTCGACGGTGAGCTCCAGCCGGTCGCCGGGGCGCCGGGCACGGATCCTGACGAGCAGCTCCTCACCACTGCTCACCCGGACGCCGTCCACCTCGGTGATCACGTCGCCCTCCTCGACGCCGGCCGTGTCGGCGGGGCCTCCCGGCACGACCGCCGTCCCCTTCCGCCCCTCGGGCAGGCCGACCCGTGCCCCCTCTCCGGGATACCCCATGTCGACGGTCACACCGATGACGGGGTGGGTGGCGCGGCCGGTGTTGATCAGCTCCTCGGCCACCCGCCCGGCCTGGTTGACGGGGATGGCGAAACCCAGGCCGATACTGCCGCCGGCGCCCGTGCGGGGCAGGTCGCCGGCCGCGGAGCGGATCGCGCTGTTGACGCCGATCACCCGGCCGGCGGCGTCCATCAGCGGCCCGCCGGAGTTCCCGGGGTTGATCGGCGCGTCGGTCTGCAGCGCCTCCACGTAGCTGATGTCACCGCCCCCGCCGCCTCCCCCGCCCTCCCGCCCGCCGCCCGCGGTGACGGGGCGCCGCGTGGCGCTGACGATTCCGGTGGTGACCGTGCCCGCCAGGCCGTACGGCGCGCCGATCGCCACGACCGGGTCGCCCACCCGCACGGAGTCGGAGTTGCCCAGCGGCAGCGGGCTGAGGCCGCTGATCCCCTCCACCCTCAGCACGGCGAGGTCGTAGCCGCTGTCGGTGCCGACGATCTCGGCGACGGTGGTCTCGCCGCCATGGAAGATCACTCCGACGCCGGCCCCGGCTCCCGCGGACTCCACCACATGGTGGTTGGTGAGGATGTGACCGCGGCCGTCCAGGACGAATCCGGTGCCGGTGCCCCGCTCCCCGGCGCCGCGCACCTGAATGGTCACCACGCCCGGCAGGGTCCGCTCGGCGATCCCGGCCACGCTGTCCGGGGCCCGGCCGGTGTCCTGCGCCGGGGCCTGGGAGAGCCGGACGGTGCCGATGCCGCCCTGGCGCTGCGCGTAGGCGCCGATGCCACCGCCCACCGTCCCGGCCACCAGCGTCAGCAGGACGGCTCCGGCGGCAGCGGCGGCCGTCCTGCCCCGGCGGGACGGGGAGGCTCCCGGCGGCGTGCGGCCGGTGTGCGCGGCGGGCGGCGGGGCCCAGGGGTCGTAGCGCGCGAAGAGCTCCGGCGACACGGCGTGCTCCGCGGCCTGCGCGGGGG
>NZ_JBXUOY010000126.1:0-14460 GCF_057196705.1 Streptomyces sp. ATLC9
AAACCAGCTTGACTCTTCGGGGCGCCCCGGCGGCCAGGCGCGCGCCCACAGAAGAGACACGCTGGGGCGAGGGCCTCCGAATCGGCCGCTCGCCCCGCATCCCGCCGGGCACGGCGGCCGGCACCTCGCCGTCGGCGTCGAGCCGGTACACCACCTCGTCCAGCAGGGCCACCGGCAGGTCCTCGTCCGTCTCCGCCCGCCCCTCGGCCTCCCGGCGGCGCCGGCCGACGGCCCCCGACAGGTCCACGAAGGACTCGCAGACGCCGCGCACCGCGTGCGCCGGACACTCCTCGCGGGTCGGGGCCCACGCCTCCACCCGCAGGTCGGCGGTGTGCGGGACGTGGCGGTGCCCGCCGCGCCGCACGGCGCCCTCCGTACGTGCCATGGCCCCGCCTCCTCGGCCCCCGTCCGGTCTTCCGCCCGTTCCCATCGTCGCCCGGCGGACGGGCGTACGCGCGTCGCGGCGGGCCGCGGCCGGAGGTGTAATGGGAGGAAGAGCGCTACCGAACGATGGGAGCGGCCCGTGTCCCGCACCGACGCCCCCCGGTACGCCAGGCCGGATACGGTCCTCGGCCGCGACGCCGAGTGGGAGGCGCTCGCCGCCTTCGCCTCCGACCCCCGGCCCGGGCCCGGCCTCGGCGTGGTCTCGGGACGGCTGCGGCAGGGCAAGACGCATCTGCTGCGGGCGCTCACCGAGGCCGCGGGCGGTTTCTGGTTCGGCGCGCAGGAGGCGGTGCGCTCGGAGTCCCTGCGCATGCTGGGCGAGCGGATCGCCGAGTACGCCGGCGCGCCCGCGCGGGGCCGCCCGCGCGACTGGGAGACGGCCGTGGACGCCCTGCTGGGGCTGGGGGAGGGCGGGCCGCTGCCGGTCGTGGTCGACGAGTTCCCCCGTCTGGTGCGGCAGAGCCCGTCGCTGCCGTCCGTGATCTGCGCCGCCCGGCCCCCCCGCCCCCCCCCCCCCCCCCCCCCCCCCCGCGCCCGCGCAGGGCGGGGAGGGCGGCGGGGCCCGGCCCCGGCTGCTGCTGTGCGGCAGCGACCTGCCGGTGATGCGCCGGCTGTTCAGCGGTCCCTCGCCGCTGCACGGGCTGGCGGACCTGGAGATGGAGGTGCGCCCGCCGGATTTCCGGCAGGCCGCGCGCATGTGGGACCTGGACGACCCCCGCACGGCGTTCCTGGTGCACGCTGTCGTGGGCGGCACACCCGCCTACCGGTACGACCACGCCCGCGGTGACGTCCCCCGCGGGCCGGAGGACTTCGACGCCTGGGTGCGCCGTACGGTCCTCGATCCGGCAGTGCCCCTGTACCGCGAGGCGCGGCTGCTGGTGCTGGAGACTGTGCTGGAGGAGACCGGCCACCTCGACCGCGCCCTGTGCCACTCCGTGCTCGCGGCCGTCGCCTCGGGTCACTCCACGCCCGGCGGGATCGCCGAGCGCGTGGAGGTCCCGCTGCCCGACGTCTCCCGCGGCCTGGAACTGCTGCACGGGAGCGGCCTGCTCGACGCCTCCCCCGACGCCCTGCGCCCGAACGTCACCCGGCTGCGGATCGCCGAGCCGCTGCTCGCCTTCGAGTACGGGGTCGTCCGGCCGCGGCGCCCGTCGGCCGAGCGGGGGGACGCCGCCACGCTGTGGCGCCGGGCGCGCCCCGCCTTCGAGGCGGAGGTGGCGGCGCCGCACTTCGCCCAGGTGTGCCGGGACTGGGCGGTGGAGTACGCAGGCCCCGGCGTCTTCGGGGACACGCCCGCCACGGCGCTCCACGGCTCCCCGGCCCACCCTCCGCCGGACGCCGTACCCGCCGCCGAGGTGGTGGTGCGGGGACCGGCCGGGGAGCGCCCCGGCGCGCTGCTGTCGGTCGGGCTGGCCCGCTGGGACGAGATGCTGGACGTGACCCACCTGGAGCTGCTGCGCCGGCTGGTCGCCCACCTCGCCGCCCACGGCGAGGACACCGCGCGCACCCGTCCCGCCTGCTACTCCGGCGCCGGCTTCACCCCCGCCCTGCGCGCGGCGGAGGCGGACGGCGAGGTGCTGCTCGTCGGCCTCGACCGGCTGTACGGGGGAAGGCGGGGGGACGCCTCCGGCGGCTCGTAGGCCGGTGGACCGGACGCCTGAGCCGCCGGACGCCCCGGCGGCTCAGGCGCCGTCGCCGGGTTTGCGGAAGACCAGCAGATACCGCCAGAACAGCAGTCTGCGCAGGGTCGATCCGGGCAGCAGTACGGCCGCCTCCCGCCGTATCTCCTCCAGCGTCGCCTCCGGTCGCCTCACCGGCGCTCCGGCGGACCGCGAGCCGGGCCGCCGCGTTGACGGGCACGGCGGCCAGGCTCCAGGCCCGGTCGGCCGGGGAGGTCTCCCGGTAGCAGCCCAGCACGGCCAGGACACCGCCGGGCGCCAGCGCGTCCCGCAGCGCGGCGACGGTGCCGAACGGCATGTGGTGGAGGGCGGCCAGGCAGGAGACGAAGTCGTAGTGCTCGGAGGGAAGTTCGGCGCGGGTGGCGTCCGCCCGGTGGAAGCGCGGCCGGTGCCGGGGTGGCAGGCCCGCCGACGCCGCGCGGGCGGTTTCGATCATCTCGGCCGACGCGTCGATCCCGTCCACCCCGATCCCCTGCCGCGCGAGCAGCCGGGCGAAGCGCCCGGTTCCGCAGCCGATGTCGAGGGCGGTACGGCAACCGCGGGGCACCCGGCGCAGCAGCAGCCGGTGGTAGTGGTCGTTGTGGTCGAAGGGCACGGCGCCGACGATGCCACGGCGCCCGGTGGTACCACGGCATGAATGATCGTTTTCGGCGTTCCCTGGTGGATTTCTGTCGAATTCCTGTCGAATGTGTCTCGGGTCGGTTGCGGCCGGGGAACGCACGAACGGCGGGCTGGGAGCGCTCCCGGTTCGATCCCCCACACCCCCTCACACCCGAAAGCGAAGTGTCCGCGATGAATTGTCATGATCGCGTCTTGGGTGGCCGCTGGGCGGCCCGCCTCCTCGCCGTGCTGGCCGCCGTGCTGCTCGGCATGCTCCCGTGGGCCGGGACCGCCTCCGCCCACGGCTCGGTCATCGACCCCGCCTCCCGCAACTACGGCTGCTGGCTGCGCTGGGGCAGCGACTTCCAGAACCCGGCCATGCAGCAGCAGGACCCGATGTGCTGGCAGGCGTGGCAGACCGACACCAACGCCATGTGGAACTGGAACGGCCTGTACCGCGACAACGCCGGCGGCAACCACCGGGCGTTCGTCCCCGACGGGCAGCTGTGCAGCGCCGGGCACACGAGCGACGGCCGCTACCGCGCGATGGACGTCCCCGGTAACTGGAAGAAGACCCGCGTCGGCCGCGACTTCACCGTGCACCTGCGCGACCAGGCCCGGCACGGCGCCGACTACCTGCAGATCTACGTCACCCGCCAGGGCTTCGACCCCACCAGCGAGCGGCTGGGCTGGGGCGATCTGGAGCTGATCGAGACGACCGGCAGGTACGCCCCCGCCTCGGACATCAGGGTGGACGTCAGCGCCCCCGGCCGCGGCGGGCACCACATCGTCTACACGATCTGGAAGGCCTCGCACGCCGACCAGGTCCACTGCATCTGCGGTGACGTGGACTTCGGCTGAGCCGCGACCGGTCGCCGCACGGCCGGCGGGCGTACCCGTACGCCCGCCGGCCGTGCGGTGTGCGGGTGCGGTGCGTGACCGGTGCTGAACGGTTCCGGGTGCGTACGGACTGAAAAGGCCGGAACGGAACGGCCCGTTCGGCTTTCCCCGTCAACCGTGAGCAGTGCTGTACCCGCCGTTCCGGGGCGTACTGAGGTGGCGGTTCGAATGATCGAACGGAACTGGCCGGAATTCTCCGAATCGACTGGTTACACAGCGTCGCCCGTGTGCTACATTGGGTTGGCGTGACACGGACCGAGGGGAGTCCTGTATGCAGTGGAAGGATGTGCGCGCGGGGGCGCTCAGTGTTTTAGACCCGACTGGTAAAGCACTTCCCGCTCAGGCCGATGCCCCGCCGTGCGGCACCTTTTCGCAGAGGGTCGACGAGCTGAACCAGACACTGGAAGGCGCTTCGGAAAATCCGGCTGATTCCGGTGACTCCGCCTCGATATCGGAGATCAGGGACAAGCTTTCCACCCTGCGTTTCCTGGCGGTCGCCGGCAGCTTCGCCTCCGCCGCCATGTCCGCGGTGCTGGCGGCCGTGGCCCTTGCCGTCGGGACTCTGTGGCCGGTCACCATCATCGCCGGCCTCTCGGCGATCGCCATGATGACGATCATCGCCTTCTTCCTCGCGTTGCGGCTCTCGCTCTCCTACCGAAGGAAGCGGCTTCTGGCGTCCTACCGCGACGAAGTGCGCAAACTGGCCGCCCTGCAGGTGGACCGGATCGCTGCGGACCTGCTGGTCCGCCGCAGTGCCGAGGACCCCCGGCTGGCCCACGCCTTCCTCGTGAAGATCCTGACGGAGTACGAGCAGGCCGCGGACCGCCGGGGGAGCGAACCCGACGATCCGGCCCACGCCTCCGCCGCGGCGCGGCAACTGATGAGGTTCGCCGAGGCCGGGCACCCGGTCGTACAGACTCTCAACCTGATCGCAGCAGATTTCCGGGAGAAAAGCGCTTGATGTCCCGAGCGGCCGAGGAAATTCGGCCAGAAGCACTGGTGGACCGACTGATCGAACTCGCGAAGAACCTGGAAGTCACCAACGAGGAAAAGCTGCGGAACGCTCTCCAGGCGCTCAATGCGGACGCGAAGGCCAAGCGCCACGAGGCATCCATGAGGACTCTCGCAAATTTCTTCGGACAGCTATTCGGGGCGGGTCTGGCGTGCGGATTTCTCTGGCTTGCTTATCAGATGATCCTGAGGGGTGAATCGGGCTACGCCGTCCTGCTCACCGGCTTGCCGGCCAGCTCCATGGCGGCGATCTTCGTCATACGCAAGATGCCGGACGCGAAGGCACTCGGGGTCCTGGCCCGCCAGACCCAGGCGATGGCCGCCAACACGCCGATGGTGCCCGGGCAAGCGGGCCCGCCCGCGGAGGCGCCTGCGGAGGCGCAGCCGCCTGCCGGGGGCGCGGCCATCTGAGGTGATGCGCCTCACCTCGTGACACGCTCCCCGTATCCGCACCCGGACCGTCGCCCGGCGCGGTCCGACGCCCGCGGCCCGGTGTCAGGCGTCCGGGGCACCGGGCGCCTCCGGAGTGCGCAGGACGAGGACAGCCAGGTCGTCGTGACCGTCGCTGGTGTGATTGTCGGCCAGAACCCGGCACAGCTTCTCCGGCGGCTCCCCGGCGTGGGCGGCGGCGATCTCGGCGAGCTCCTCCATGCACACGTCCAGGGGGCGCGAGGGGTGCTCCACCAGACCGTCCGTGAAGAAGACCACCGTGGTTCCGCCCGGCAGGGGGCGGGTGTGGTCGGGGCGGGGCTGCCGGGTGTCCACGCCGAGCGGCACACCGGGATCGGCGTGCAGATAGGCCGTCCTGCGGTCCGGTGTGATCACCAGCGGCGGCAGATGGCCCGCGCTGCTCCAGTGCAGGCACCAGCCGTCCCCCTCCGGCTCGATACGGGCCAGGCAGGCGGTGGTGACGGGGTTCTCGGTGATCGCGTGGAGGGTGCGGTCGAGCTGGGAGAGGACCAGGCTCGGCGGGGTGCGCCGGTCGTACAGCAGGGCGCGGAGCATGTTGCGGGTCTGGGCCATGGAGGCCGCGGCCTTCAGGTCGTGCCCGACGACGTCCCCGATGACGGCCGCGCAGGAGCGGTCCGGCAGCAGGATGACGTCGTACCAGTCGCCGCCGAGCTGTCCGGGGGCCGTCGCGGGCCGGTATACGGCCGAACCGCCGAACGGGTGGAGGTCGGGGAGCCGGGGCAGCAGCAGACGCTGGAAGTTCTCGGCGCCGGAACGCACCTGCTCGAACAGCCGGGCGTTCTCGATCGCCACGCCCGCGGCGCCCGCCAGCGCGACGACGATGTTCTCGTCCTGGGCGTCGAAGGGGAGACCGTCGCGCCGGTCGGTCAGGTACAGGTCGCCGTAGATCTCGCCCCGCACGCCGATCGCCACGCCGAGCAGGGTGCGCATCGGCGGGTGCCCGGGCGGGAAGCCGGAGGAGTGGGGGTGGGAGCCGATGCGCCCCACCCGCAGCGGTTCGGGGTTGTGGATCAGGTGCCCGAGCAGACCGTGGCCCCGGGGGAGTTCCACGCCGGCGAGCGCGGCCTCCTCCTTCTCGTCCAGCCCGACGGGGACGAACTGCTCCAGTCTCCCGCCGCTCTCGTCCAGTACGCCGAGTGCGCCGTAGCGGGCGTCGACCAGTTCCATCGCGGTGGTGACGATGCGGCGCAGCACCACGGGCAGCTCCAGCTCGCTGCTGATGGCCAGCACGGCGTCGAGCAGGCTCTGCAGCCGGTGCTGGGCGCGGGTCAGCGACTGGATCTGCTCGGCGAACTCGGAGTTCTCGGTGGCCCGGCCGGGACCGGCCTCCGGGACGGCGCCGGACCGCCGCCCGTGCCGCCGTGCTCCCTGACCCTGCTCCACCAGGTCTCCTCGTCGCCGTGGACCGGGCACGCCACCCGGTGTGGGCCTCCGCCCGGGGAGAGCGCCGGTTTCCTCTCCGGTGGCACCCCACAAGGCATATGCTAGGACCCTTTTGTCCGAGGAGTGAGATTCGGTGGCCCGGTGCCGGGGATGCCTTCCGGGGGGTGGCTGGGTAGCATGCGGCCATCGCCGTTACCGGCCAGTAGGTTTCCGCTCGGGAAGGCCGCGAGCGGGCACGGCCGGTTCCACCCCCGCCCGAAGGAGCAGCCATGCCCGCGCTCGACCGCCAAGGCGACGTCTTCGTCCTCGATCTCGGGGACGGCGAGAACCGCTTCCACCCCGACTGGCTCGCCTCCGTCAGCGCCCTGCTGGACGAGGTGGAGAAGGCCGAGGGGCCGCGCGCCCTGGTCACCGCGGCGACCGGCAAGTTCTTCTCCAACGGCCTCGACCTCGAATGGCTGCTGGCCAACACCGGCAAGGCCGCCGAGTACGCCGCGAGCGTCCAGGACCTCTTCGCCCGGGTGCTGACCCTGCCGCTGATCACCGTGGCCGCCCTCCAGGGCCACACCTTCGCCGCCGGCGCGATGCTCTCCCTGGCCCACGACTTCCGTGTGATGCGCGCCGACCGGGGTTTCTGGTGCCTGCCCGAGGCCGACATCCACATCCCCTTCACTCCCGGGATGTCCGCCCTCATCCAGGCCCGGCTGACCCCGCAGACGGCTCACGAGTGCATGACCACCGCACGCCGCTACGGCGGGCAGGACGCGCTGGCCGCCGGGATCGTCGACCGCGCGGTGGAGGAGGACGCCGTCCGGTCCACCGCGGTCGAGATCGCCGCCTCCCTGACCGCCAAGGCGAGCCCCACTCTGGGCACCATCAAGTCCCGGATGTACGGCCCGGCCGTCGCGGAGCTGCGTGCCGAGGAGATCCCGCTCAGCCTGGGCGGCTGAGCGGGCGACCGGTCGATCGGCTGGGCGGCCGTTCAGCCGCTTCAGCCGAAGACCGGGACCGGGCCCCGGTCCCGTGCGGCCGGGCGCGCAGACCCGCCCGCAGCCGCTCGCCCCGGGCGCGCACCTCGGCCGCCGCCGGGCCGGCGCCCCCGGGCAGTGGACCGTCTCCGGCAGCCCGGACGTCAGCGCCGGCACGAGCTGCCCCGGGCTCCAGCCAGACGGAGGCCGGACCGGCCAGGTCAGCGCACTCGGCTGCCGAGAGCGTCATACGCGGATCGGCCCGCCCGAGCGCGGCCGGCACCTCGTACGCCTCCGCCCGCCGGGACGGCCGTACGTCCTCGGTCTCCTCGACCGGCTCCGGTTCCGGCGCGTCCGACGGCTCCGGGGCCTCGCCGGGCAGTACGCCTCCCCGCAGGAACGCTCCCCACCAGGCGTCGTCCCGCGCCGTCCGCGAGAAGTACGTGCGGTACACCCGCTGAGTGCGGCCCTCGCCCACGGTCTCGCGCACCCGCCGCGCCGTCCGGCAGCCGGTCGATGTGGGCGGCCACCGACGCCTCGCGGGGCGGCAGATGTTCGAAGTCACCGCGCCTGGCGGGGGAGTTGTCCGGGCGCGGAGCGTTTTCCGTAGCCGGGAGCCGCCATCGGAGGGGCGTACGGGCGCACGTCGGCGCTAGTGTCGCGTCGGTCAGGGTTCACCCCGCTCGCCGCCCTGGCACGCACGCTCGCCGCGTTGGCCGAAAGCCCGGGTGGGACAACTACGTGCGGCTTCCGGCCGCCTGGCGATCGCACGCACCGGGGCGCCTCGCCACCGGGCAGACCCTGGCTGACGCGGCACTAGTGTTGGCCATAGCCGTGGGGTCGAGGTCCGTTCGATCCGGATGGTCAGACCCTCGCCCGGTGCTGGCCCACCGGCGGGGGACGTTCTCTTGTCGTCCCGCACGCCACACCGCCGACGCGGTGTGTGGCGACCCGGTCGCTCGGAGTGGAAAACCGCAGGGTGGGAGGGTGGGAGGAGACCTCCCACCCATTCCTTGGAGAAGGCGCTCGAATCCCGGATCCCGACCCCCCCGGCGCCCGAGCTCCGGGCCGGATTCCGGCCCTCCGGAGCGGTCGGCGCACCGCCCGGGCGGCCTCACGGCGCCGGCCGCAGACCCCACGTCTGAAGGGCGTAGGGCCGCCCCTTCTCCTCCCCCTCGATCAGCGGCATGTCGAGCCGGCCGAAGCCCGCCCTGGCGGCCGCGGCGACGCTGGCGGCGTTCTCCGCCTCCAGCTTCAGGATCACCCGCTCCGCGCCCAGTCGCTCGAAGGCGTACGCGGCCATCACCCGCACCGCCCGCGCGGCCAGCCTCCGGCCGCGGTGCGCCGGGCCGACCGCGTAGCCGAGCTCCGTGCCCTCGGGGGCGCGCCGCAGCATCACCTCGCCGAGCGGCGCGCGGCCATCGGTCGTGATCGCGAGCAGGACGGCCACGCCGTCCGCCCGCAGTCGCCGGGCCCGGCCGAGCCGCGCGCGGGCGGCCGCCTCGTCGAAGGGGGAGACGATCGGCGTCCAGTAGGCGATGTCCGGGTGGTCGAACAGATCCGGCATCGCGGCCACGTCCGCCTCCGTCCAGTCGCGCAGGACGAGCCCCTCCCCGGTGAGCTCGATCCGGTCGGGAAACGGCGGCATGCTGCTGCTCACGGTGAACCCCCCTGGCTCCGTAGGACGAGGCAGCATATCCGTGGCCACTGACATGAGTTCGTGGATTTTTTCCGCCTCCGGTACAGGCGGGCGGCCATCCGCGCCCGGGCGGGCCCGGGGCTCAGGGGCGCGCGAGGTAGGCGGCGAGGGCGTCGCGGCTGCGCGTCAGTTCGCCGATGCGTTCGTCCATCGCCGCCAACTCCCACTCCAGCGCGCTCCGCAGATCCGCGCACCAGTCGAAACCCGGCTCCGGGCCCCGGGCGCACGGCAGCACCGAGCGGATCACCTCGGTGGTCAGGCCCGCGTCCAGCAGGGCGCGGATCTGCCGCACGGTGAGCACCGCGTCCTCGTCGTACGCGCGGTAGCCGTTCGGGCCGCGCCCGGGAGTGAGCAGCCCCTGCTCCCCGTAGTACCGCAGCAGCCGCGTGCTGACCCCCGTGCGCCGGGACAGCTCCCCGATCAGCATGTGCCTTACTCCTCATCGCTGGAGCTGTACGGCCGGGCGCTGCCCGACGACCGGGTGCGGTCCCGTCTGCGGGTGGCGCTGGAGGGCGGGCCGCAGGACGTGTCGCTGACGGCCGTGGTGTACTCCCCGGCGGGTGAGTTCACGGCGGCGGACGCCGAGCCGGAGATGCTGGTCCGCACCGGACCGCCCGCCTCCGGGCCCGAAGGACCGCTGGTGCTGGCGGCGTTCGGGCACGAGCGCTTTCTGCCGTCGGTCAAGCTCGTCGGTGAGGCGGCCAAGACGTACCTGCTGCGCCGGGCCGCCGAGCAGGGCTTCGACGATGCCGCCTTCACCGACCGCCGGGGCCGGATCGGCGAGGCGACGATCTGGAACCTGGCCTTCTGGGACGGTTCGGCGGTGGTGTGGCCGGACGCCGACGTACTGACCGGGGTCACGATGGGCGTCCTGCGCCGGCGGCTCGGCCGCCTCGGCATCGCTCAGCGCGTCCGGGAGATCACCCTCGCCGACCTGCCGGGACTGGCCGGGGCCGTCGTCATGAACTCCTGGACGCCGGGGGTCGCCGTACACCGGATCGGCTCCGTGCCCCTGCCCACCGCCCCGGCCTTCACGGACCTGCTCCACCGCGCCTACCGGGCCGAACCGCCCGCCGCGCCGTGAGCGCCGGGCGGCCTGCCGTCGGGTCACGTGCGGGCGGCGTACGGGGAGGGGGGCGGGCGCACCGGCCGACGGTGTTCCCGACCCGGCGCGGGTCAGCGGGTGGGGGTCTCGGAGGCGAGGTCGCGCAGGGTGCGGTAGGCGGTGCGGATGAAGGTGCCGCGCAGGGCGGGGGAGCTGTTGGTCACCGCCGCCAGGCCGATGCGGGCGGCCGGGCAGAAGCCGGCGAAGGAGGTGAAGCCGCGGGTGCCGCCGGAGTGGAACAGCAGGTCGAAGTCGCCGCCGTCGCGGGCGGTGTGGGTGCGCGCCTTCCAGGCCAGGCACATCCGGTCGCCGCCGGGCGCGGTCGCCCGCGGGCGGGTGACGTCGTGGAGGGCGGTGCGCAGGATCTCGCCCGTCTCCGGCGGCGGGGAGAGCAGGACCTCCAGGTAGCGCCGCAGATCGCGGGCGCTGGAGCGCAGCGCGCCCGCGCCCGGCAGGCCCGGGATGCGCCAGGGCGGGCGGGGGCGGCCGTGCCAGTGGCCGGTGGCCTGGGGCAGTTCGGGATCGCAGGTGCTGTCGGCCAGGCCGAGCGGTGCGAGGACCCGGGTGGCGAGCGCCTCGCCGTACGGGGCGCCGGCCGTGTCCGACAGCAGCCGGCCCAGCAGCCCGACGCCGAAGTTGGAGTAGCGCACCCGCTGTCCGGGAGGGTGGCGCACCCGGGTCCGGGAGAGGGCGTGCAGCAGGTGGTCGGGGGTGAAGCCCTCGTAGGGGTTGGTGTAGAAGCGGGGCACGGCCTTCAGCAGCAGTCCCGGCGGCAGGATGGGCAGCCCGGCGGTGTGCGAGGCCAGATGGGCGAGGGTGATCCGGTCGCCGTAGCCCTCGGGGACGGCGGCCGCGGGGAGGCGTTCGGCGATCGGGTCGTCGTGACCCAGCTCGTCCCGCGCCACGGCCTCGGCCAGCAGCAGGGCGGTGAACGTCTTGGTCACGGAGCCGAGTTCGAAGCGGGTGGTGGCGGACGCGCCCCGGCACAGCAGCCTGGACTCGCCCGCCCGTACCGCCACGACCGCCACCGCGGGGCCGGGCGCGGCGGCGGCGACCGTCTCCAGGGGGAGGGAGAGCGCGGACTCGGGCTGTGCGGTGGGGGCGTCGTCGGTGGCTTCGGTGTCGGCGCCGGGTTCGGTCTCCGGTCCGGCGTCGGTGGCGGTGCCGGTTCCGGCGCCGGTTTCCGCGCCGGCGCCGGTGTCGGCGCCGGGGTCCCGTTCGGGTCCCGGGCGGGAGGCCGTGTCGGAGGACACCGGGCTCACCGCCGTGCGGCGCGGGAGAGCGCCAGGGTGCCGGCGACGGCCGCGACGACGGTGGGGTGGTGGTGGTCCCGGAAGCGCTGGGCGGCGTCCCCCTCGACCTCCTTGCCGTCCCGGGGCAGCAGCCCGTCCTCGTGCTGCACCGAGGCCAGTTCCTCCCACAGCACGGGATCGGCGTGGGGCTCGCGCAGGCAGCTTCCGACGATCAGCAGCTCGGTGACGAGGTCCCACTCCTGGACCTCCCGCCAGATGTCCAGCCACACCGGCAGCCAGAGCTGGAGGTACTCCTCCAGGCGCGGCGGCAGGTCGCCGGGGCGGGCGCCCCAGTCGGTGATGTGGAAGACGGTGTGCGTCACGCAGTAGGCCGTCATCCAGTCGATCACCCACGGCTCGGGGGTGTTGCCGAGCCAGGTGGCGTCGGTCAGCCGCTTCCAGTCGGCCTCGCGCGCCAGGCCCGTCAGGCGGGCGGCGTTGGCGACGGCGAGGCGGCGGTTGGGCACCTGCTCGACGGCGTCCATCGTGACCAGGCCGCCGAGGTGGTCCAGCAGGGCCTCCAGGCGCCGGTGGCGGTAGCCGGCGCGGACGAAGTGCGCGTACAGCTCCAGCGGGTCGACCATCATCATGTAGCGCAGCTGCCGCTCGTAGAGCATGTCGCCGCCGCGCAGCTCCCACCAGGCGAAGTCGAGCAGTTCGCGGGCGGTGCGCTCCTCGCTCGCGGAGGCCAGCCCCTCGCGAAGCACCAGGGAGGCCGCCAGGGCCGTCTCGCCCAGCGGCTTGTAGATGCTGTCGGGGTCGGCCATGTCGGAGGTGGTGCCGGGCGGCAGGGTGCCCAGCTCGCAGTGGCGGCGCAGCCAGCCGAGGGCGCGGGTGGCCACCAGGTGCGCCGAACGCCCCACGGGGGCGGGGGCCGCGGCGGTGGTGCGGGGCGTGCTCATGCGGTCGGTCCTCCCGGCCTCTGCGGCTGCGAACGGTCCAGCAGGCCGCGGGCGACGGCGGTGTCCAGCGCGGTGCGCCCGCCGCCTCCGCAGTGCAGTTCGAGGTGCCGCACCACGGCGGCCGTGTCGAGGTCGGGGCGCGCCCCGCGGTGCAGTGCGCAGGCGAGCCAGCGTGCCAGCCGGGCCGCGGTGGGGTAGTCGCGGCGCAGCATCGCGCGGGCGGTGCCCCGGCTCAGGTCGCGCAGCCGGGCCAGAGCGGTCTCGTGGACGGGGCCGTCGGTGTTCGGCAGGGCGAGCGGGGAGAGCCGCGCCATGCTCGAGGACAGCTCGCGCCAGGAGGAGCCGGTGTCGCCGGGGGGCGCCGGTGCGCGTACGCCCAGGGTGTCCTCGGGGGTGCCGGTGATGCCTGTGACGCCGGTGAGGGCGTGGTCGGGGGAGCCACCGCCGTACCGCGCGAGGAGCCGCACGGTCGTCCAGTCACGCCACGCGGCCTCGGGCGCGGCGTCGGGAGCGGGCGGAAAGATTCGCAGGGACTCGGCCACCGCCCGGGCGTCGCCGGGCCCGAAGGGCGATCCGGCCAGCAGGGCGGGGGCGAACACGTCGGGCCCCAGTACCCGTACGGCGGCCAGCGCGACCTTGGGGTCGGGGGCTTCGTCCACCTGTGAGGCCACCGCCACCGGATCCCCGGCGCCCCGCAGGGCGCCGAGGACACGGTCGGCCAGACTCTCCACCGCCGCGGCGTAGTCCGTGCGCGATGGGGCGTCCGGATTCGGCATCAGTGACCTACCTCTCTGACTCGGTATGTCATGTTATGCCGATTCTGTTTGTTTCCGTCGCATCATGCCGTTTCCTGTCGCATCCCGCTGTGGGGCGGTCGCGTCACTTCTCCCGCGGCTCCCTGGGGGAGAGCAGGAGCGCGAGCAGCAGAATCCCGATCGCCTCCGGCGCCCACACGGGCGCGTCGCTGACCGGGGCCTCGCGCGTGGCCATCAGATCGGCGACCAGGTCGCGCTCGGCCGGGACGGCGGGGGCAAGGGTGGTTCCCGTGGTGTGGGTGAGCATTCTGGGTCCTCCTCGGTGGGATGCCAGGTGGTGTCGCCGCCCGATATGGGCGACTTCACGGAAGATGTTACGAACACGCACTTGGATGCGCATATGCACTTTTGGTTCTTTTTGCGCTCTCCGATATCCCGTGCATGGGCGCCAAGAGGCGGCTGACCACGGAAGACGGCCCGGAAGCGCGCCGCGGGCGCGGGTTCGGAAGAGCGGTCGGGTATTCACCCGCACGGATTAGTTGGACGGTCCGCCGACCGGTGCGGCGCGAGCCGGCGCCGGCGTCCGGGCGCAACTCGCCGTGGTGGTGCGCGACGAGTGAACTGCCCCGCCCGGTCCTGTACGAGCCGGTCTCCAGCGGTGCTGAAGCCGGGCGCGGCAGCCTGGTGGCGATCGCGCCGCCGGCCCTCGGCGGCGCAGGCCGTCGTCGAAGGGAGTCGCCGTGTCTCAGGCGGTCCAGGCAGTCAGGAGCAAGGTCACCGGGGACCTCTACGCGGAGGTGCAGACGTTCTACGCGCGGCAGATGCGCCGCGTGGACGCCCTGGACATCGAGGGTTTCGCGGACACCTTCACCGAAGACGGCGTGGTGGTGCACGCAGGCGGTGAGCGGGCGCAGGGCCGCGAGCGGATGGTCGCGGGCATGCGGGCGAACCTGCCGCGCTACCGGGACATCGCCGTGCGGCACTGGTTCGACCACCTGCTGATCGAGACCGACCCCGCGGACGAGGACACCCTGCGGGTGTCGTACTACACGCTCGTCACCCAGACCGACCGGGAGGGCAAAGTCTCCTTCCAGCCGACCTTCACCGTCGACGACGTGCTGGTGCGGCGTGACGGCGAGCTGCTGACGCGGTCGCGGGTCATCCACCGCGACACCCCCGTGGAACTCCCCGCACCCTGAGGCGCCGGACAGTGCCCCGCACCACGGCGGTGGCCCCCCGAATCCCATCGGG
>NZ_JBXUOY010000127.1:0-14267 GCF_057196705.1 Streptomyces sp. ATLC9
GGACGCCGGTCCGCCCTGGCGGCGAACCGGCGTTCCCTGCCCTGCTCCGCAGGAGCTTCGTTTCCTCCCCGCCCTAAAGGACGGGGTATCCACGAAGGAGAGCCCCGATGAAGAAGGCGGCGGTACGGTCCCGCAGCAGGCCCAGGGCCATCGCCCTGGAGAGGCTGGTGAACGTTCCGGCGCTCACTGGCGGTACTCCCGTCCGGTCAGCTGGAGGAAGACGTCCTCCAGGGAGTCCACGCCCAGCTCCCCGATCAGCTCGGAGGGCGCGCCCACGCGCAGCACGCGGCCGTGGTCCATCACCGCGACCCGGTCGCACAGGGTCTCGGCCTCGTCCATGTAGTGCGTGGTGAGCACCACGGTGCGGCCCTCCTCGTTGATGGCGCGCAGCAGGTCCCACAGGTTGCGGCGGGCCTGCGGGTCGAGACCGGTGGTCGGCTCGTCCAGGAAGACCAGCTCCGGGTCGTGGACCAGCGCGCAGGCGATGGACAGCCGCTGGGCCTGGCCTCCGGAGAGCTTGTTCTCGCGGGTGCCGGCCTTCTCGGTCAGGCCGACGGTCTCCAGCATCGAGTCGGCGCGCTCGGCGGAGACGCCGTAGAGGGAGGCGAAGGTGTGTATCTGCTCGCGGGCGGTCAGCTTCTCGAAGAACGCCGAGGCCTGGAGCTGGACGCCCATGCGGCGCAGCAGCGCCGGATCGCGGGGGAAGGGGGACTCGCCGAGCAGCCGGACCGTCCCCTCGTCCGGCCTGCGCAGACCCTCGGTGATCTCCAGGGTGGTCGTCTTGCCCGCGCCGTTCGGTCCGAGGATGCCGTAGAACTCGCCGCGCTCGACGGTGAGGGACACCCCGTCGACGGCTTGTACGTCCCCGTACCGCTTGCGCAGTCCCTCGACTGTGATCGCGGCGTCTGTCACAGGACGGAGGCTAGTGCCGGAATATCACCTTCCGGTATTCGGCCGGATCCGGGCCGGTCTCATCCGGCGACCGGATGCGGCTCGGGAGCCCCGGGAGCCCCCGGGCTCCCGAGCCGGCCGCGGGGGTCAGCCCCGGCGGAGGGTGATCGTGGTCCACGCGCCGACGTGCACCCGGTCGCCCTCCCGGAGCGGGACGGGGACGAACGGCTGGATCGGGTCCTCGGCGCCGTTGATGGTGGTGCCGTTGGTGGAGTCCTGGTCGACCACGGACCAGCCGCCGTCGGGCTGCCGCACCAGCACCGCGTGCTGGTGCGAGACCCCCGGGTCCTCCGGCGAGCGGCCCAGGTCGATGTCGGGCGACTCGCCGGTGGAGTGGCGGCGGCGGCCGATGGTGACCTGGGGGCCGCTGAGCTGGACGTGCTGCTCGGCGGAGTAGGGGGGCATGTTGAGCCCGGCCGCCTCGGGGCCGCTGCGCCGCATCATCGCGGTGAAGTACTCGTGGTCGGGTCCGACCGTCACCGCCCAGTTCGCGGGCTGCTGCTGGTGCTGCGGCCCCTGCTGGTGCTGCGGCTCCTGATGCGGGGGCTGGGGGTAGCCGTAGCCGGGCTGCTGCCCGTAGTCGGAGCGGCCGTAGCCGGGCTGCCCGTGCGGGCCGGGCTGCTGCCCGCCGTGCGAGGGCGGCGGCAGCGTCCAGTCGTCACCGCCGCCCCCCTGCGGCTGCCGGGGCGGCTGCGGGGGCTGGGGGTAGCCGTAGCCGGGCTGCTGCCCGTAGTCGGGCTGCCCGTGCTGCGGCTGCCCGTGCGGGGGCTGGGCGTGGTACTGGGGAGGGGGCGCGGGCGGAGACGGCGGGCCGGGCGGGCCCTGCGTCTGGAAACCGGGTGGCAGGTTCAGCCCGCCCATGCTGCCGCCGGGCATCTGCTGCGGCGGTGCGGGCGGAGGCGGGCCGTAGGCGGCGGGGGAGTGCGTGGGGAAGCCGTACCGGCACTCCTCGCAGACCGGGGACCGCCCCTCGCGGGGGGTACGGCACCGCGGGCACGGCTCGCCCTGCGCCGCGGAGTCGCCCCCGGGACCGGGATAGCCGTAACCGCCCCGGCCGGGCATCGGGGGCGGCGGGACGGCACCGGCGGGCACACCCGGAGCGGAGGCCATGCGGTGGCCGCACACCTCGCACCAGTCCTCGGCCGCCGACTGATGGCCGTTCGGGCAAGTCGGCATGTCGGTCCTTCCCCCTCCGCGCGGCTCCGTGTCGCGTCACTCGGTCGTTCGCTTCTCCGCGCGCCCCGGCCTTCGGGCCGCGCGCTCGGTGGTCCCGCCGGTCCCGGGGGCCACCGCCGTCAGCGGAACAGTACCGGGCGCGGGGCCGGTCATGCCCACTGCCTTCCTCACCGCCTCCGGGCCGTTCCCGCCCGGCCGCGGCCCGGCTCAAGAGCCGGGCGGCGCGGAGAACGGGAGCACCGCCACCGTCACGTTGTCGTGGCCGCCGCCGTCCAGCGCGTGCCCCACCAGGTGCCGGGCGGACCGCATCGGGTGGGTACGGGCGTCGGCCGGGACGGCCGCGGCCATCTCCCCGGCGGACTCGGCGTAGTTCCACAGCCCGTCCGTGCACACCACCACCACGCCCGGCCGGTCCGGGGTGAACGAGGCGGTGTGCGGGGCGATCTCGTAGGCGTCCGCGCCCAGCCACCCGGTGATGGCGTGCGCCCGGGCGTCCGCGTAGGCCTCGGCCTCCTCCATCAGGCCCGCCGCCACCATCTGGGCGGCCCAGGAGTCGTCCTCGGTGAGCCGGGCGGGCGTGGCGGAGCGGTCGTCGGGGACCCAGTAGGCGCGGCTGTCGCCGATCCAGCCGACGGTGAGGAGGCCCGCGGCGACCACCGCGCCGACGATGGTGCAGGCCGGGGCGTTCTCCACCGGGTCGCGGGGTTCCGGGGCCAGGGCGTTGACGGCCTCGGAGGCCGCCACCAGGGCGTCGTGCACGGCCTGCCGGGGGTCGGCGCCGCGCGGCAGGGACCGCCGCAGGGAGGCGCACGCGGACTCGGCGGCGGCGGCCGAGGCCTCGTCCGGGCGGGTCGCCGACGACACCCCGTCGCAGACGACGGCGATCACGGCCGGGGAACCGTCCGGCAGCGGGGCGGACGAGAGCGCGAAGGAGTCCTCGTTGCGGTGGTGGCGCAGCCCCCGGTCGCTGACCGCCGCCACCCCTTCCGACTCCTCCTCCATGTGGTCGCGTTCGCGCGGCTGGGCATGGCCGCAGTGCTCGCAGCGGCCCTCGGCGTCGACGGCGCCCGTGCCGCAGGCGACGCACCGCTCCTCCCCGCCGGCGCCTCCCGCGGTCCCGCCGGCCGGGGGCGGGTCCTGGCGTGGGTCCGGTCCCGGCGGACCGGCCTGCCCGGCGGGGGCCGCGGGAGGAACGGCGGGTCCGGGCGGCACGGGCGGCACGGGCGGCGGCGCCTGCGGGGCGGGAGGCGGCAGGACGTAGTCCGACCCGCCCTGTGCGGTGTCCGGCCCGGCCGGTGGGACCGCGGGAGGCACCGGCGGTACGGGCGGCATGGGCGGCATGGGCGGCGCCGCCGGAGGCGGCGGGATCAGGGGAGGGGCGGAGGGCTGCGAGCCGCCCGTCCCGGCCGCCGGACCGGCGCCGCACGCGCCGCGATGGAGATCACCGTCCTCCAGCGGCTCCTGGCACCGGGGGCAGACGGAAGGGCGGTCGGGCTGCGGCATGATCACCGGGTTCCTTCGATGGTGTCCCGGCCTCCGGGCCGGGGGTGGGGGCGCCTCCCGCCGACGGGAGGGGGCTGACTTCTGGGGGGCGGGACGGGGAGCGGCGAACCGCCTTCAGCGCGATTCGCCGTCGGCTTCGGCGGCGCGCTCGACCTCCAGGCGGTAGACGATCTCGGAGTTGAGGGATCTGCGGGCGGACCCGGCCTGGGCGACCAGCCATTCGTGGAGGTCGACGGGGAGGCGGAGCGTGATGCGTGTCGTCTCGTCCATGACTTCACAATAGGGTCCGTGTGGTGTTGCGGAGGCGTCCCCGAGGCGGCACCGTGACACCATGGGTACTGGTGGGCGCACGGCACACCTCCTCCGTCACTCCACCGGGTGCCCCGGTGGTCAAGCGTTCCCGGCGCATCAGGTCCGAACCCGCCCCCCGCGGTCACGCGGACCGGGTTCCGGCGGGCCGGAGACCGCCCGGCTCACCGGAGCTCCCCCTCTCCACGCGCGGGCCCGTCGTCCGCGGGTCCGGGCGGCACCGGCACCTCCAGCGCCGCGTCCCGGTAGCGCAGCACCGCCTGCTCGGCCGCGCGCAGATCGCACGGCGCGCTCCACAGCAACCGCCGGGCGGCGTCGTACCGCTCCGCCAGCAGGGGGTCGTCGGCGGCCCCGCGCCGCGCCACCCGCGCGCGGTAGGCGTCCAGCCGGCCGCGCAGCTCCGCACGCACCGCCAGCGGCGCGGTCACGTCGGTCAGCGAGGCGCGGGCCCGCTCCAACTCCTCGTCCGCGCGCTCCTCCAGGCTCTCCAGCAGCGGTGACAGCCGGTGCCAGCGGGCGTGCCGCCGGTGTTCCGCGGCCAGCGCGAGCTGTTCGTACAGGGCGGTCGGCGGCCCGCTCACCGCGGGCACCTCGACCGCCGCGATCTTCGCCAGCACCTCGCCGCGCGCCGTCCTGGCCTCGGCCAGGGTCCGGTCGGCCCGCGACAGCACGTCGCGCAGTCGCATCAGCCGCTGCTCGGCGTCCTGCCGCACCTGGAGCACGGCGTCGATCTCACGCCGCACGTCCTCCAGGGCACGGGCCGCGCGGTCGTACCGTACGGTGTCGGGACGCCCGCCGCCGGGGGCCGAACTCCCGCCCGCCGACGCCCAGAAGGCCAGCGGATCGGCGACCACCCCGGCACGCAGCGCGGTCAGCTCCGCGGTGACCTGCTCCAGGTCGTCGCCCGCCGGATGCTCCCCGGGGCGCACGCCCACGGAGTGCGCCAGGGAGCGGATGCGCTTGAGTTCGGCGGAGAGCATGTCTATCCGCGCGGGCAGCGCGGACCACACGGAGTCGGCGGCGGCGACGGTGTCGAGGGCCCGGGCGTACCAGCCGTTCATCCGGGCCACCAACTCGGCCAGGCTGATCCGCTCGACGGAACCGGAACCGGAACCGTCGGCGGCGGGGACGGCGACCGCCGGGCCGCGCAGCCGCGCGGTCAGTTCGGCCAGGTCCTCCGGTCCGGGCCAGCGGCTCCCACCGCGCAGTTCGCGCGCGGCCTCCAGCGCGGCGGTGAAGGCGTCGAAGTACGTCCACAGCAGCGAGACGGCCTCCTCCGTCCGCGCCCACCGCTCCTTGGAGATCCCGGTCAGTTCGGCGCCCTCCAGCAGCCTGCGCCCCGCGTGGTCCTGGAGCGCGTACAAGGAGGTCTCCACCGCCTCGTGCTCCGCCGCCAACCGCGCCAGGGCACGGTCCACCTCCTCGCGGGCCATCACCGGTCCGCCCGGTTCGGCAGCCCCGTCGTCCCCCATCGGTCACCTCGCCGCTCGTGTCGTCTTCGCGTCCCGTACGCGTCCGTGCCGCGCCCGGCGTCCGCCCGGCCCCGGTGGGCCGGGGGAGCACCGGATCCGCTGCTCCCATCTTGTCGGCCGGACGCCGCCCGTGTACGGCCATCCGCGGACTGCCCCGCCCACACCGGCGGTACTCCTCCGGCGCGTTGTTGACGCGAGCCACCCGGTTCCCCGCCCCCGGGGCCCTCGGCCTCCGACGGGCCGGGGACGCGCCCCCACGTGTTCGGGCCCCCTCCCACGCGCGCCCGGGCACGCGTGGGGAGGGGGCCCGAACACGTGGGGAGGGAACGCGTCTCAGGCGCCCGCGGCGCGTTCGGCGTAGTGGGCGCGCAGCCGGGCGCAGGGGACGGGCCCGGCCCCCAGCCGGTCCAGGGCCAGCAGACCGGCGCCGAGGACCGGGGGAGCGGTGACCACATGAGCGGTGGCCAGCGGGGCGCGCTCGGCCAGCAGGGCGAGCAGGCGGTCGTGCAGGAGCGGGTGCCGGGCGGCCGCGACACCGCCGCCCAGCACCACCGGCACCTCGGTCCCCAGCAGGTCCAGCCGCTCCAGCGCCACCGAGGCCATCACCGCGATCTCCTCGGCCTGCCGGTGCACCAGACAGCGGGCCACGGCGTCGCCCCGCGCGGCCAGGGTGAAGAGGACGGGCACCAGCTCGTGCCTGCGCCCGCCCGGCAGACCGCCCAGGTGGAACGCCTCGATCAGCGCGTACATACCGGGCAGCCCGAAGTGCGCGGGCAGCGCCCGGGCCAGCTCGGTGTCCTCGCCCCGGCCGTCCTCGGCGCGGGCGGCGTGCCACAGGGCCTCCTCCGCCAGCCCTCCTCCGCCGCCCCAGTCCCCGGACAGACGGCCGACGGCGGGGAAGCGGTGGACGCGGCCGTCGGCGGTGACACCGGCGCAGTTGATCCCCGCACCGCACACGACGGCGACCCCGTTCCGGGGCGATCCGTCGTCGGGCAGGCCCGCGCGCAGTATCGCGAAGGTGTCGTTGGCCACGCGGACGGTGCGGCCCCAGCCGGCGTCGTCGATCCGCTCCGCCAACTCCCGCTCCTCGCGCGGCAGGTCGGCGTTGGCCAGGCAGGCCGACACATGCCCGGCCAGAGGGACGCCCGGCCGCGCGTCCGGATCCGCCGCGTCCAGACCCGCGTCCCGGGCCGCCCGGGCCACCGTCCGCGCCAGCGACGCGACGGCTGCCCCGGCCCCGGTCTCCGGCGGCCGGAAGCCGCCGCCGCGCGCCGAGCCCAGCACCGTCCCGTCCGCCGAGACCAGCGCCACGTCGGTCTTGCTGTTGCCCGCGTCGACGGCCAGCGCCGCGGCGGGGGTCAGGCCCATGCCAGGTACTCCCGGTTGTGCGCGAGCAGACGGTCCGTCAGTTTCTCGGCGAGGGCGTACTGACCGATCAGGGGGTGGGCCAGCAGCGCGGCGAACACCCGGTCCCGGCCGCCGCGCAGGGCGGCGTCCAGGGCCAGGTGCTCGTACGCCGTCACCGCCGAGACCAGGCCGGTGCAGAGCGGGTCCAGGGGCGGTACGGGCAGCGGCTCCGCGCCCGCCGGGGAGACCACGGCCGGGACCTCGACCACCGCGTCGTCGGGGAGGAAGGGCAGGGTGCCGTCGTTGCGGACGTTCACCACCTGCGCGCCCGCGCCCGTGTCCGCGCCGCTCCGCCCGCCGCCCAGCAGGGACGCGGTCAGGGCGACGGCGGCCTCGGAGTAGTAGGCGCCGCCGCGCCCGGCCAGCAGCTCCGGCTTGGTGTCCAGCGCCGGATCGGCGTACATCCCCAGCAACTCGCGCTCCATCGCGGCGACCTCCGCCGCCCGCGGGGGGCGCTCGCGCATCTCGGCCACGACCTCGTCGTGCGCGTAGAAGTAGCGCAGGTAGTACGAGGGCACGGCGCCCAGCCGGTGCAGGAGTGGCTCGGGCAGCCGCAGGTCGGCGGCGATCGCCGCGCCGTGCCGGGCCAGCAGCCCGGGCAGCACGTCCCGCCCCTTTGGCCCGCCCAGGCGCACCCCCCGCTCCCAGGTGAGGTGGTTGAGCCCCACGTGGTCGAGGTGCACCCGGCCGGGCTCCACCTCCAGCAGGGCGGCGAACTTCCGCTGGAGGCCGATCGCGACGTTGCACAGGCCCACCGCCCGGTGGCCCTCGTTCAGCAGCGCGCGGGTGACGATGCCGACCGGGTTGGTGAAGTCGACGATCCACGCGCCGGGGTTGGCGCGGCGCACCCGCTCGGCGATGTCCAGGACGACGGGGACGGTGCGCAGAGCCTTGGCCAGTCCGCCCGCGCCCGTGGTCTCCTGTCCGACGCAGCCGCACTCCAGCGGCCATGTCTCGTCCCGCTCGCGGGCCGCCTGGCCGCCCACACGGAGCTGGATCAGCACGGCGTCGGCGTCGGCGACGGCCGCGTCCAGGTCGCCGGTGGTGGTGACGGCGGCCGGGTGGCCGGCGCGGGCGAGCATGCGGCGGGCGAGCCCGCCCACCAGCTCCAGCCGGTCCCCGGCCGGGTCGGCCAGGGCCAGTTCGGTGACCGGCAGGGTCTTCCGCAACCGGGCGAAGCCGTCGACGAGTTCGGGGGTGTAGGTGGACCCGCCGCCCACCACTGCGAGTTTCACGGGACTGCCTCCTGGGAGCTCGGGAGCGGAACGAACGTCCGGGCGCGGGTATCGGCGCGGGTCTCAGCGGGAGGTGTCGAACACCTCGTCGCGGGTGGCGGCCAGGGCGCTCTCCAGCGCCCCGCTGAGCACGGGGTGCCCGGTGACGGTCCCGAGGACCAGCCGCGGCCGGGGGGCGGCCAGTTCGTCCAGCTCCCGCCGCACCAGCGCGCGCAGCACCTCGCCGCCCGCGGCGAGCACGCCGCCGGACAGCACGATCAGCTCCGGGTCCAGTACGGCGACCAGCGCGGCCAGCCCGGTCGCCAGCCCGGTGGCGGTACGCCGCAGCAACTCGCCGTACGGGCCGCCGCCCCGGCCGCCGCCGTCCTGCCCGGTCTCCGGGCCGGCCCGCTCCACCGCCCGGGCCAGCAGCTCCGCCGCCGCCTCGCCGTCCCGGCCGGAAGGGGGCTCGATGCCCAGCTCGCGCGCCGTCCGCAGCAGCGCTCGCGCGCCCGCCAGCTCCTGGAACCCGCCCCTGTTGGCGCGGGCCACCCGACGGACCAGCGGGGCGCCTGGGACGGGCAGGAACCCGACCTCGCCCGCGCCGCCGGTCCAGCCGCGGTGCGGCCGCCCGCCCAGTACCAGCGCGGCGCCCAGGCCCTGCCCGTTCCAGAGCAGGACGAAGTCGTCGTGGCCCCGGGCGGCGCCCAGGCGGTGCTCGGCGACGGCGGCGAGGTTGACGTCGTTGTCGTACTCCAGTGGCGCCGGCAGCGCGGCGGCCAGCTCCTCCAGCAGGCCGGGGGAGTGCCAGCCGGGCAGGTGGGAGGCGTAGCGCAGCCTTCCGGTGCGCGGGTCGAAGGCCCCCGGGGTGCCGATGACGACGCGGTGCAGGGCGGACCGGGTGAGCCCGGCGGCCCCGGCGGCCCCGTCCACGGCGGCCACGACCCGCCGTACGACCGGCCCGGCGGACCGCCGCCCGGGAGCCGCGGTGTCCCCGGAATCCCCGGCGCTCCCGGAGCGCCCCGGCGCGGGTACCTCGAAGGAGCCGACGGTACGGCCGGTGATGTCGGCGACCGCGGCGCGGATCCGGGTGGCGGTGACGTCGAGCCCGGCCACGTACGCCGCGGCCGGGTTCAGCGAGTAGAGCTGGGCGTTCGGCCCCGGGCGGCCCTCGCCGGCGCCGGCGACCCGGACCAGCCCGGCGGCCTCCAGGCGGGCCAGGAGCTGGGAGGCGGTCGGCTTGGACAGCCCGGTCAGCCTGCCGATGCGGCCGCGCGAGAGCGAGCCGTGCGCGAGCAGCAGTTCGAGGGCGGCGCGGTCGTTGATCGCGCGCAGCACCCGGGGCGTTCCCGGAGCGGTTCCGGCCATCGGCCCCTGCCCTCCATTAACTGTTAGGAAGGTTTCCTGTCGTTTCGCAGGGACAGTAGGGCCCGCCTCCGGCCGGCGTCAACGGACGCGGCGGAGGCGGGCCCGTGCCGCTTCCCGTACGTCCGCCGCGTCCTACCGCCGCGGCCCGCCCGAGCCCCGCCCGAGATCCTCCGGCCCCTTCACGAGGGCCTTCACCGGATCCCTCAGGGCGTCCTTCGGCGGGTCCACCGCCTCCTTCGCCGCTCCCGTCGCGGGCCCCTTCTCCAGCCGGGCCCGGCCGGAGTCCCGCGCGTGGGCCGGCGCCCCCAGCTCCTCGTCCAGCCTCCGCAGCGCCGCCAGCGACTCCTCGTCCACCATCCGGACGCCCAGCGCGTCCAGCGCCCGCTTGACCCGCCGGCGCAGCTCGCGCTCCACCGGCAGCGCCTTGCCCGGCATCGTCTTGGCCGAGACGCGGATGGTCATGCTGTCCAGCGTCACCGAGTTCAGGCCCAGCACCTCCACCGGCGCCCACAGGACCTCGTCCCACGGCGCGGAGGTCGACATCCCCTCACCGGCCGCGGCGATCGCCGAGCAGACCTCCTCCAGGTCCTCGTCGGAGCGGACCTCCACGTCCAGGGCGGCCGTCGCCCAGCCCTGGCTGAGATTGCCGACCCGCTTGATCTCGCCGTTGCGCACGTACCAGATCTCGCCGTCGTCGCCGCGCAGCTTGGTCACCCGCAGCCCGATCTCCAGGACGGTGCCGGTGGCCTCGCCCGCGTCTATGCGGTCGCCGACCCCGTACTGGTCCTCCAGCAGCACGAACATCCCGGTCAGCACGTCCGTGACCAGGTTGCGGGCGCCGAAGCCGATCGCCACGCCCGCCACACCGGCACTGGCCAGCAGCGGGGCCAGGTCGATGCCGAGGGTGGACAGCACGATCAGCAGTGCCGTCCCCATGATCACGAAGGTGGTGACGCTGCGCAGCACCGAGCCGATGGCCTCCGTGCGCTGGCGCCGCCGCTCGGCGTTGACCAGCAGGCCGCGCAGGGCGTTGCCGCTGGCCTCGGCCTCGGCGTTGCGGTTCATCCGGGCGATCAGCCGGGTGATGGCCCGTCTGACCACCGAGCGCAGCACGACGGCGATCGCCAGGATCAGCGCGATGCGCAGCCCGACGGCGAGCCAGGTCCCCCAGTTCTCCTCTATCCAGCCCGCGGTGTCGGTGGCGGTCCTGTGCGCCTCGTCCATGGAATCCACTCACAACACACTAACGGGGGACACCTCGCTGGACGGGCCGCGTCACCCGGGGTAGTGGCGGCACCAGGCGGGGGAGGAACAGCGTGTGGTCGAAAACACGCTCAGCGCGTTACGCGATCGTGGTGGCGCCGCCACCGGGGCGCGGGACACACTGGGGGAGATCGTCCCGGCGCGAGCCACGCGCCGCCGACGTACAAGGAGGCACCGTGCCGCACGTCCTGGTCCTCAACGCGTCGTACGAGCCGCTCGGCGTCGTACCGCTCCGCCGCGCGCTCATACTCGTCCTCAACGGCAAGGCGATCAGCCTGGAGGACTCCGGCGCCCTCATGCACAGCGCGACCCAGGCCATACCCGCCCCCAGCGTCGTCCGTCTCAAACGCTTCGTGCGCGTGCCCTTCCGGGGCACGGTGCCGCTCACCCGCCGCGCCCTGTTCGCCCGCGACGGCGGCCGGTGCGCGTACTGCGGTGGCGTCGCGACCAGCGTCGACCACGTCGTACCGCGCAGCCGCGGCGGGCAGCACTCCTGGGAGAACGTCGTGGCGGCCTGCCGCCGCTGCAACCACGTCAAGGCCGACCGCCACGTGGCGGAGCTGGGCTGGCGACTGCGCCACCAGCCCGCCCCGCCCAGCGGCCTGGCCTGGCGGATCATCGGAACGGGGCACCGGGACCCGCGCTGGCTGCCGTATCTGCGGCCCTACGGCGCGGACGACGCCCTGGCCCGGATCGAAGGCAGAACGACGACACCCGCCTGAGGTCCGGGCCCTCCCGTACGGGGCCGGCGGCGGGGCCGGTGACGGCCCCGTGTCCGGCGCGCCCCGGACCCTACTCCCGCTCCCGCCGCTCCCCGGCCCCCTCCCTCGCCTTCTCCTCGTCCCGCTCGGGCTCTTGCACGGCGTAGGCCTCCAGCGACCACAGCGAGACGCCGAAGCGGGTCGCCCGCTCATCGGCCACGATCCGCACGTAGCGGGTGCCGGCGGGCGCGTCCATCCGCACCGTCTCCCGGCCGCCCCGCCCGTCGCGGACGGTCGCGGCCGTGCTCCAGGCCCTGCCGTCGGCGGAGACCTGTACGCGGTAACGGGAGGCGTACGCGTCCTGCCAGTGCAGCCGCACCTCGCCGATCCGGGCCGGGCGGTCCAGCTCCACCCGCAGCCACTGGCCGTCCTCGGCGGGGGAGGACCAGCGGGTCCCGGGATCGCCGTCGGTCGCCGCCGAGGCGGGGAAGTCCCCGGTCTCGTCGGCCGAGGAGCCGGCCTTCGCGCCCCGGGCCAGATCCGGTCCGCCGGTGGGCGGATAGGCGCGCACCGTCAGAGTCCTCCGCAGGCTCTCGCCCTCGGCGGTGAGGGTGACCGGGATCCGGTACGTGCCCGGCCGTACGTCCTTCCCGGCGCTGATCTCGATCTCCGGAGCCGCCGGCACGCCGCGCCGGAGCGTGACCCGCCGCGGGGCCCGCACCGTGAAGCCCTCCGGCGCCCGCACGGTCAGCCGGCCGCGCACGTCGGTGGGCCGGTGGCCGGTCAGCCGGGCCCCGACGGCGGCCGGCTCGCCGCCGATGACGGCGTTGGCCTCCTCGCGGGAGAGTTCCAGCCCGGCTCCGGGTGAGTCCGAGTACCAGGGCGTCAGCTCGTGGATCACCGGAGGCCTCGAACCGTCCTGCCAGACCAGCCGTACGGCGTCCGCCCGCAGACCGCCGGTGTCCACCTCCGTCCAGCCCTCCCCGGAGAGTGCGCCCAGCCGCCTCCAGCCCTCGCCCGGCACATGCGCCTCGACGGCCGCGCGGGTGCCCGCGCCCGGCTCGGACTGGACGGTGACGGCCGCCAGGGAACGCGCCCGGGGCAGCCGCAGCACCAGCTCGTCACCGCCGCCCTCCCCCTCGTCGCCGCCGGGCCCGGGCTCCTCGGCGGCGCGGAAGGCCGTGGCCGGGTCGCCGTCGGCGGCGTGTTCCGGCGGGGATCCCGGCAACGGTTCGGGGCCGCCGCGTACCCGCTCGCCGGAACGCCCGGCCCGCTTCGCTCCGCCGCCCGCGCCGGACCAGTCGTCGGCGGCCTTCAGGGCCCTGTCGACGAAGGCGGGCAGCACGTCCTCGCCGACCGTCACCCCGCTCCCGCGGGCCTCCGCGCGCAGCCGCTGGAGCTCCAGCCGCGCCTTCCACGCCCCGGCGCCGTCCCCGCGCCGCTGGGCGGCCAGCATGTCCACCGCGTACCGGCCGGCCAGCCCGTAACGGGCCAGCTGCCGCACCCAGGGGCGCATCTCCTCGCTCAGGGCGCCGCCGGCGACCTGAGCCAGGCCCTCCGGGGAGTCGCGCAGGACGGCGAAGGCCTCGCGCAGCCGGTCGGAGGCGGCGGCGAACTCCTCGTCGTCCTCGCCCGCGCGGGCCTTCCAGAAGGCGTCGAGCAGGGGGGCGAGGTAGGCCGACTCCCTCTCGTCGAGCACCGAGGAGGAGTTGTTGGCGGCCAGGGCGTGCAGCGCCCGGCGGGCCCGTTCCCCGGAGCGCTCGGTCCCCGTCTCCCCGCCGCCCGTCGCCGCCAGGTCCTCGACGGCAGCCTTCCAGGACTCCCGCGGCCGGTAGCCGCGCGGGTTCCAGGCGTAGTCGGCGACGGTGAACAGCGGCAGGCGGGAGGCCGTCGCCTGCTCCATGGCGTTGGCCAGCAGCGCCGCCGAGCGGTTGGCTACGGCCGGTTCCCGGCCGGTGTAGGGACCGAGGAAGACGCGGTCGCCGGCGTAGTCGTTGACCGGGTAGTTGTCCATGGTGACCAGCGGGTGGCGGAAGACGGTGCGGGCCCGGGCCAGCTCGCCGCCGGTGATGGTGGCGGGCACGACCCCCACCCCCGTCCAGGCCACCTCCACGTCCGTGTCCAGCTCTTCGGCGAGCGTGTCGCGGTACTCGGTCGGGCCGTCCTGGTAGAACTCCGTCGGCAGCACCGACAGCGGAACCGCGTCGCGCCCGAAGCCGTACCGCTCCGCCAGGTGCGCCGCCACCTCGTTGGCGATTTCCGCGTGGGCGGTGGCCGCGGCCTCGGGGCCCGTGCCGTAGCGCTCGGCGTCCGCGCCGCAGTGCCACTCGGTGTAGCTGGCGTCCTCGAAGCGGAGCTGGAACGCCCGCACACCCAGGGCCGCCATGGCGTCGATCTTGCGCAGCAGGGCCTTGCGGTCGTCCCCGGAGGCCAGGCACATCGACTGTCCCGGCGAGACGGCCCAGCCGAGCACCACGTGGTTGCGCCGGGCGCGCTCGGCGAGCTCGCGGAACCGCGCGCGCCACTCGGCCGGGTAGGGCTCGCGCCAGCGCGACTGGCGGAACGCGTCGTCGCCGGGCGCGTACAGATAGCGGTTCTGCTTGGTGCGGCCCATGAAGTCCAGGTGGGCCAGGCGCTCCCGGTGCGGCCAGGCCTCGCCGTAGAAGCCCTCCGTGGTGCCGCGCACGGGCGAGGCGGGCCAGTCGCGCACGACGGCCCCGGTGATCCGCGCCCCGCCCTCGCCGGTGGTCACCAGCTGCCGCAGCGTCTGCGCGGCGTGGAAGAGCCCGTCCGGGCCGACGCCCGCCAGCGCCACAGTGCCGCCCGGGCCGTCCGCGCCGTCCGCACGCCCGGCCGCCAGCCGGTAACCGCCCGGGGGCAGGTCGCCGCGCTCGGGGGCGCCC
>NZ_JBXUOY010000128.1:0-14239 GCF_057196705.1 Streptomyces sp. ATLC9
CACGAAGCCTCTGGTGGAGACGGATTTCTTGGTCGAAAACCCATCTACCAGGGGCTTCACCTGTCTGTCACCCCAACTGCCCCTCCAGCCGAACAGGTTGGAAAGAGCTCAGTGACGACACGCTGAGCGCTGAAGACGCGGTCGGCGGAGCGGCTTTGGGCGGGAGCTGCCTTGGGGCGAGAGATCGGGGCCCGTACGCTGGCCCGCGAAATCGGGCTGGCTCCTGGCCTGCCCGCAAGTGCCCGATGTGGGCCCCCGATCGTCGAGGCTCGCCCCAAGGTGGCTGCCTAAAGCCGCGGAGCCGACCGGGCCCAGCCACGATGGCACCTAGTCAACAACCCAGGTGCTCGCTGCTGGCGCGGGGCCGGCGGACGCCGGGGCGGAGCGGGGCGAAGACAGGAGCGTCGGCCCGGCGGGGAGCCGGGCCGCGCGCGGCGAGCGGAGCGAGCCGTCTTGAGTAAGTGAAGACAGGTTTCGACAGTCGGCGGGTCAGCCGGTGGGCTGGGTCTGGTGGTGGCTGTCGACGGTGATGCGGTAGGTGAGTTGGGCGCGGTCGCCGCTGGTGGTGAGTTCTTCGAGGATCAGCGGGTGGTCGTCGCGGCCTCGGGTGGTGCGGGTGGTGTGGATGACCGGGGTGGCGTCGGGGAGCTGGAGCGTGGTGCGCTCGTCGGGCAGTGGCATGCGGGCGCGGGTGGTCTCGGTCCAGGACAGGGTGTGTCCGGCCTGGGTGAGCTGGGCGTAGATCTGCGCGGGCTCGGTGTCGGGGTGGTCGGACAGTGGGGTGCCCTCGGCGGTGGCGAACGGGATCAGGGTCCGGTGCAGGGCGCGGGTGCCGGTGGCCGGGTCGGTCAGGAGTCGGTCGATGCCGAAGAGGGCTTCGCCTTCGTCCAGGGCGAGGAGCGGGCCGGTGGTGGCCGTGGTCTTGGTGCGGTAGACGCTGGGCTCCTCGGCCGGCTCCCAGGTGTCGTGGCCGGTGGTGAAGTGGCCTGCGGTGTCGCGGGTGATGGTGCGGTCCAGGGTGAGGACCGGGGTGGGGGCGCCGCGGACGAAGCTGCCCTTGCCGTGGATGACGTCGATGAGTCCTTCGCTGCGCAGGGCGGCGATCGCGTTGCGCACGGTGGGACGGGAGACCTGGTAGCGGGCGATGAGCTGGGCCTCCGAGGGCAGCGGCGCGCCTGGGGCGAACTCCCCGGATGCGATGGCGTCGCGGATGGCGGCGGCCACCTGCTGGTAGAGCGCTCCGGGGCGCTGGATCTCTCCCATGGGTGCCTCGCTGTCAGGTGAGGAAGCGGCGCCGACCCGGCGCGATGTCACTCGTCAGCATAAGTGGTTGCGCTCAGCCGTCAAGGCATGCATAGTCGTCACTCGTCATTACGAGTGACGTCAGTTCAATGCTGGCGTCCGATCGGCCAAGGAGGCCAAGCACTGATGCAGTCCATCCCTGTAGACACCTCCCGGCTCGGCGTACTGCGGTGCGCCGTCGCGCCGGAACCGAAGATCGCGGACTTTGAGAAGCAGGAAGTCAAGAAGGACCGAGAGGGCAACACGATCTACACCGTGGGCGTCATGGTCCGCCAGGAAGGGCGGCGGGTGTCGGTGATCGAGGTCGCCGTCACCGGAGAGCCCAAGGGCGTCACCGAGGGAGCCGAGGTCCGCCTCACCGGCCTGGAGGCGTTCGCCTGGGCCATGGGCGACCGGCACGGCATCAGCTTCCGCGCCGCCGCCGTCACCCCGGTCACCCCGGCTGCCGCGCCGTCCGGTAAGGGCGGTGGCGTCTGATGGCAGACCTGCTCCTGGTCGTCTTATCGCTGGCGGCGGTCGTCTGGCTGCTGGGCGGCGGCGAGTGGCTTCGCCGGCGGCGGCCCGACTGGCACTGGTACCTGACCGGCTACCCGCGCACCGCTACGCGGATGGTGCTGACCTGGCGGAAGGTCGCACAGCTCAACGACCTGTCCGTCTCCTACCGGCCGCCTCGGCGCGTGCTCGGCGCAGTGGTGGTCAAGGGCACGGCCCTGCGTTCGATGCCTCCGCGCATTTCCTTCCCGCGCGCTCTGCCGAACGGCCTGTCGCTGCTGGTGCGGCTCCGCCCGGGGCAGACTCCGGCCCCGTTCGTGGAGGCGGCCGAAGCACTGGCGCACACCTGGGGCGTGCACGGGGTGCGGGTCACCTCCCCTCGGCGGGGCGTCGTGCTGATCACGGCGACGGCGCACGATCCGCTCGATGATCCGCGCATGCCGGACGATGCCGGTCCGCCGTCGCTGCTGTCGGCGGTGGTCGGGGTGCTGGAGACCGGCCGTGCGTGGGTGATGGACTTCCGGCGCGTACCGCACTGGCTGATCGTCGGGGCCACACAGTCGGGCAAGTCCACGCTCCTGGCCCGGCTCGTCGCACAGCTCGCGCCGCAACCGGTCGCCCTGGTCGGGATCGACTGCAAGGGCGGCATGGAACTGGGGTTGTTCGCCGGCCGGCTGTCGGTGCTGACCACCTGTCGCCGTGAGGCGGTGGCCGTGCTGAGCGCGCTCGTCACCGACATGCAGGAGCGCATGCAACTGTGCCGCCGGGCCGGTGCACGGTCCATCTGGGACCTGCCGGAGAAGTCGCGGCCGGTGCCCGTGGTGGTGATCGTCGACGAGTTGGCGGAGCTGTACCTGACCAGTGGTTCGAAGGAGGACCGGGCGGAGGCCGAGCAGTGTTCCAGCTACCTGCTGCGGCTGGCCCAGCTCGGCGCGGCCCTGGGTTTGCATCTGGTGGTTGCCGGACAGCGGGTCGGCTCCGACCTCGGGCCGGGCGTGACCGCGCTGCGGGCCCAGCTCACCGGACGCATCTGCCACCGGGTCAACGATCCCGGCACGGCGGAGATGACCCTGGGCGATCTCCACAAGGACGCCGTGATCGTCGCGCAGACCATCGGCACGGGACAGAAGGGTGTCGCGGTCACCACCGATGACGCCGACGGCTGGGTACGGGGCCGCTCCTGGCTGACCACTCCGGAAGAAGCGCGGCGCATCACCTCCGAGCATGCGGGCACCGCTCCGCGCCTGCCCATCCTGACCGCCGCCCTGGACGGGGGTGAGCAGGAGTGACCGGCTCCCCCATCCCGCTGGTGGTGGTCCTCGGACTCGTCACCGTGCTCCTGGTCCGCTCCCGCGACATGCGGGCCTGGGAAGCGGCCGTGGTCGGCCTGTTCGGCTTCTACCTGGCCCTCACCCCGGTCCGGGAGACCGTCCTGGCCGTCGTGGACTGGCTGTCCGGCGGCTTCCTCCACACCTGAGACGACAAGGAAGAGAGAGCCGCTGATGCCGATGCGCCGCGTGCGCTGCCCCATCTGCAAAGGCGAAGGGGCCCGGAAGACCCAGGCCGGCCGCCGCCACCGCTGCCGCGTCTGCCGGGGCGCCGGAACCATCCGCTGACCCGCCCACCACCACACCGATCCGCCAGGGAGTGATCGCCATGGACGCAAGCCACCCAGCCTCATCCATCCGTGCCGCTGCGGCGGCCCACCCCGGGAGGTCCCCACCATCACCGCCGAGTCCATGACCTCGGCCGACAGGCGCGCCGTGCTCAACCGCGCGGCGCGCCTGCGCCATCTCTCCGACGCCGAACGCGACATCATCCACCTCGCCTCCGACCCGCTGTTCCCGCGCCGGCTGGAACAGATCACCGCCACCGGCGGCTGCGCACACCCCGTGCACCTGGCGGGCTCCACCACCACCTACGACGCGCTCACCGGTGAAGTCCTGCACCACTACGACACCGCGAACGAACCGGGCGAGCGGCTGTCGGTCCGCTGCCGCAACCGCCGCTCCACCGTCTGCGCCCCCTGCTCCCGCCTCCACGCCGGGGACACCTTCCACCTGGTGCGCGCCGGACTGGTCGGCGGCAAGAACGTCCCCGACCACGTACGCAACCGGCCGCGACTGTTCCTGACCCTGACCGCCCCCGGCTTCGGCCCGGTCCACCGCGCGGCCGACGGCTCACCGTGCCACCCCCGGCGAGGCTCGGGCGAATGCGAGCACGGGCGCCCCATCGGCTGCCCGGCCGTGCACGACGCGGCCGATCCGCTCATCGGCCAACCGATCTGCCCCGGCTGCTACGACTACTGCGGCCACGTGCTGTGGCACGCCTACGCCGGGCGGCTGTGGAAGGCGTTCACCGACAACCTCTACCACCACCTGGCCGCGCGCACCGGACGCACCCGGACCGGACTGCGCCGGACGGTGCGCCTGTCCTACGCCAAGGTGGCCGAGTACCAGAAACGCGCGGCCGTCCACGTCCACGCCGTGCTGCGCCTCGACGGCGCAGGCGGCCCGGCCACCGCGCCCCCGTCCTGGCTCGACACCGACACCCTCACCCGCGCCGTGCGCACCGCTGCGGCGGCCGTCCGCCTGCCCACCGTCCACAGTGCCGCGCTCGGTGAGTACGTCCTGCGCTGGGGCACTCAGCTCGACGTCCGGCCGCTACGCGCCCTCGACGGCCCCGAAGGGCTGACCGACGACGCGGTCGCCGCGTACGTGGCCAAGTACGTCACCAAGGGCGCCGCCGACACCGCCGCCGGCCTCGACCACCGGCTGACCGGCCCCGACGACCTGCACACCGCCCCGGTCTCCGCGCACATACGCACCCTCATGGCGACCTGCTGGCGCCTGGGCGGCCTGCCCGAACTGGAACCGCTGCGGCTGCGCACCTGGGCCCACACCCTCGGCTACCGGGGCCACGTCCTCACCAAGTCCCGTGCCTACTCCACCACCTACGCGGCCCTGCGCGCCGAACGCGCCGAGTACGAGCGCACCGCACAGGACTCGGAGCCGTCCCCCAACCCGGGCACGGTCACCGATGCCCACTGGCGCTACGTCGGCTCCGGCCACTCCCCCGGCGCCGCCCTCATCGCCGCGGGCATCGCAGAAGACCTGGCCCGGAATCGGGAGGTGGCTCGGGAAGCTCTCCGGTCCGGCCTCGGGGGCGCTCTTGGCGCCTGAGGAACTGAGAAGACGAGTGACCGCGTCCCGCGCCCGGCAGGGGCTTCCGCCGGTCATCGAGGACCTGGCGGTGATAGAGCGCGTGGTGCGGGTCTTCGCCCTGGTCGAGACCGAGACCCGCACCGCGTGCCGCCGCGCTACGCGATCCAGTCGAAGATGAACCGGTCCGGGTCCCAGCGCTTGCGCGGGTTGGCGGGGGCCACCTCGATGGCCCGTACGGTCGCTGTGACGATCGCGCGGCGCTGGGAGTCGTTCATCTTCTCCCAGCGCTCCCGCATGTCCTCGTAGCTGCCCACGAACTCCAGCAGAACAGCCGCCCTCGACGTCTTCGACAGCTTCGCGCGGTTGCGCTCCAACCGCTCCTCGACCGACTGGCGTGCGATCATCCACTCCTTGCGGCTGATCCTGCGGTTGCCGAAGTCCCGGGCAAGTTCCTCCAACTCCTCCTCGTCGCCCCGGATCTCCTCATAAAGGCCGTTGCCGTCCTCGTCCGGGCGCTGGAGCCGCTTCCGGAACGTGGGCGAGTCCAGCGCGGTCAGGATCATGTCGCGTACGTGCTCGTCGGTCTTCTCGGCGTTGGTCGCCGTTCCGGCGCATGCGTCGGTGCCCGGGGTGTTGGGGCAGACGTAGCGCGGTACACCGGAGCGGGGCCGGCCGATCATGCCGTGTCCGCACGGTGTGCCGTCCGCCTTCGGCTTCGCGCACCGCAGGATGCCGGAGAGCAGGTAGCTGCGCCTGGTGGTGCCCTCGACCCTGCGGCGCCGCTCGGGGTCGGACAGCAGTGCGCGCAGCCGGTCGGACTCCTCGTGGCTGATGATCCCCGGCCATACGGCGTCGGCCACGATCTCACCGAGCAGGGGGCGGGTCTTCTCCCAGGAGCTGCGTGGGGTGTGCTCGCGTCGGCCGCTGATCCGTGCGGACGCCAGCATGCGGCGCAGCGCGGTGGGCTTCCACGGGATGCCCGCCACGGTGGTAATGCCGCGCTCCTGCCAGTCGCGGCAGATGCTCGACAGGCTCTCGCCCGCCAGTACACGGCGGGCACCTTCGCGGATGATCTCGGCCTCGTTCTCGCGCACGGTGATCCGGTCGTCTTCGTACCCGAAGGGGCGCTTCCCGCCTCCGGCGATCTTCCCGGCCTCGGCGGCCTGGCGGCGCTGGCGCTGCTGCCGCTCGGCCTTGTGCTCCGCCTCGTGGCGGGCGGCGGCACCGAGCATGCGCGCGATCATGCGGCCGGTCGGCGTCGCGAGATCGATTTCCCCGCTGACCGTGGCCAGCTCAAGGCCGTACCGGTCGGCGAGGTCGATCACGTCTTCCAGCTCGCGCGGGGAGCGTGTGAGCCGGTCCACGTGCCAGCACACGACGGCGTCCACGGTCCCGTTGCGCACGTCCTCCATGAGTTCCTGCCACGCAGGGCGCGGCGCTCCGGAGTAGGCGCTGACATCATTGTCGGTATGGACGGCTATGACGTCCCAGCCCTTGCGGGCGCTCAGGGCCCGGCAGTCCTCCTCCTGGCGGGCGACTCCGAGACCCGCGCCGCCCCGGTCCTGGCTGATCCGGCAGTAGATCGCTGCTCGTCGCTTCATGGGTCACATAGCTATACCCTCGTAGGCACGAGCGTGAGCTGCCCGGTCGGCGTCGCCCGGGCCGAGGGCTGAGCCCCCTGGCCGACCTCTGCCCGGCCGCCTCGTCGCGACGCCCTCGCCTGCTCCCGCAGCGCGGGGGCGTCGCCGTCTCCCTGGCGGCTCAGCCGAGGTACGGCCGGTCGCGGTGCTCCAGGAAGTGCCGGAGCCTGAGCCGCTGGGTGTGGTGCGTCGGCAGCGAGTCGATCTCTCCGGGAGGCACGAACCGCAGTTCGGTGGACTCGCCGGAGATCGCCGGTTCGCCCCCGGTGACGCGGGCGGTGAAGCAGACGTTGAACTGCCGTCTGACCTCGCCGCCGCCCCGGACGGTCCGAACGATGCGGTGGGCAGTTGCTGTCAGGTGCGGCCCGGGGTGGCCACGCAGATGATCGCGGCCAGCACCTCCCGGTCACCGTGTCGGCGACGGCCGCCGCCCTGCGGCCGCGACGGCGTCTCGGGCCCACCCCAACCGGTGGCCGATCCGAGCAAGGCCCCAGTCCGCAAGACCGGCACCCTTGAGATCGGGATTCCGCCTCGCCGTCGCGCGAGCAGCGTGCTGACCAGCAGTCAGCCATCACATTAGTGCAACGGCCACCCATTTTCGCCTATCGGGCCTTTCGCTGACCTGCCGAATGAACGAGGGTTTATCGCTGGCATATACATACATCTGTAGGGGATCATGAACGGTACGATCGACGGTTTCAGCTACGGCGCTATCACCCCGGTCGCCGGGTACCTGATGGCCGTCCTGGGTAGTGCGCTGGGACTGCGGTGCGTGGTGCGGTGCGTGCACTACCGACAGGGCTGGAAGCCCGGGTGGCTGGCTCTGGGGGCGGCATGCATCGGCTGCGGCATCTGGACGATGCACTTCATCGCCATGACCGGCTTCCAGGTCAAGGAAGCGGCCATCCGCTATGACGTGACACTGACCGTACTGAGTCTGGTGGTGGCCATCGTCGTTGTCGGCATCGGCGTGTTCATCGTCGGCTACCGCGGCGCGGGAGCCGTCACGCTCGTGACGGCTGGGGTGATCTCCGGTCTGGGCGTGGCCGCCATGCACTACCTCGGCATGTACGCGATGCATCTGCCGGGCAGTATCCGCTACGACGCGTTCACAGTCGCCGTCTCGGTGGCCATTGCCATCGGTGCCGCCATCACCGCTCTGTGGGCGGCCATGTCCGTGCGGGGTTTCGTCACCTCACTCGGCGCGAGTCTGGTGATGGGGGTGGCGATCTCCGGCATGCACTACACAGGCATGGCGGCTGTGAGCGTCCACCTCCACAACGCCCCCGCCACCGGGGACGGGGTCACGCCGGTGTTCCTGCTGCTGCCCATGCTGCTGGGGCCGGTCATCTTCCTCGTCCTGGCCTCAGTCGTGGTCATGATGGACCCACTGCTCCTCGCCGGCGACACGGACGGCAGGCAGTTCGGCGCCCCGGGCGTGGGACCTCGGGGCCACGGGACGAAGTCCGGGCCGGAACGCCCCGCCGCTTTCGGCAGCACGACGTATCAGCGGGTGGGCGCCTCGGGCACGGACAGCCATCTCGGGTCCGCATGGCCGCCCCGGCCGGACCTGGACATCACCGACGGTCAGAGATCGCGGCGGTGAGGGGCGCTTCATCAGTGAGTGATCGTTTGGTTCTGCCTCGTATCCGGTGACGGCGGAAGGCGGCGGCCACGGGGGTCACCAGGCATGAACTCGCAGGCCTGCGCACCACAGCGGAGCGCGACCACGGCTCCCGCCTCTCCTCGGTAAGTCGGAGACGTGCGCCACGACGGGGCCATGCGGTCCGTTTCCGAAGACCTCGGCTCGCTTCCCGAGGACATCGTTCCGGTGCTACGCGGGCCCGCCGCAGAGCGCGGTGTGCCCGCCCTGGTCGCGACGGTGGTCGGGGGACGGTTGCGGAACCGGGCGACCGCCGCCCGCCTGGCGGAGTACGAGGGTGAGCACGGCTCTTTCACTGATACCGAGCTGCGCGCCGCGGCCGGCGTGTGGGTGGGGCCGAGCAGAGGGAGAAGCGATGGCAGACGGGCGGACGAGGCTCGCCGGAGCGCAGAAGTCGGCCAGGGCGTGATGCGCGTACGCCGAAGCGGGGCCGGGGGGCGCGGGCCGGTCGTATCGTCCTATGCTGCGCCCAGTCATGGCGGTGCGGCCGTCCGGAAGCGGGTTCACTCCGTCCGAGCGCCGGGGTCCGCCGGTTCCCCGAAGGTTCTGAGCGACACCAAGGAGACTTCCAGTGCTCTCACGGGATGAGGCCATCGACTCCGCCCGCCGGTTCCTCGGCGAGGCGTTCCCCGAAGGGGAGTTCACGATCGTCGTGCAGTCCGGACTGACACGGGAGCACCCGGTGGCGTGGGTGGTGCGGTTCGACTCGCAGGAGCACATCGACACCGGGAACGTGGCGCTGGCGCCCTTCGTCCGCGTGGTGGTCGTGCCCAAGGACGGCAGCGGGCCGCACTTCCCCCCGACCCACCAGCCACTGGGCGAGTACCTGGGCGAGCTGGCCAGGGACGCCTGCACCACCGGCGCCTGACCGCCGGGCGCCGGGAACGCTCGTGTGGGCCGCCCGCGCGCGGCGGGCGGCCCACAACCGCTGGGAGCCGCGTGGTGGGCTCAGGCCGGGACAGTCAGGCCGAGACGGTCTGGAACTCCCGCAGGAACGCCTGGTCGAACGCCTTGAGGTCGTCCGGCTTGCGGCTGCTGACCAGGGTGTTCGGACCCTCGGTGCAGACGGCGACCTGTTCGTCGACCCAGTTGGCGCCGGCGTTGCGCAGGTCCGTCTCCAGGCTCGGCCAGGAGGTGATCTTCCTGCCGCGCACCACGTCCGCCTCGACCAGCGTCCACGGGCCGTGGCAGATGACCGCCACCGGCTTGCCGGTCTGGAAGAACTCCCGGACGAAGGAGACGGCGTCCTCGTCCGTCCGCAGGAAGTCGGGGTTGGCGACGCCGCCGGGCAGCACCAGCCCGTCGTAGTCCTCGACCGCGGCCCGGCCGACCTGCTTGTCCACCTCGAAGGTGTCGGCCTTGTCGAGGTGGTTGAACGCCTGGATCCGCCCGCCGGTGGTGGACAGCAGGCTCGGGGTGCCCCCGGCGTCGATCACGGCCTGCCACGGTTCGGTCAGCTCTACCTGCTCCACACCCTCGGGGGCGACGAGAAAGGCGACCTTCACTTCTGCCACGTCCTTTCGGCAGCTCGGGTCCTCGGTACACGTTGCGCACTCCCCCGTACTCGGATACGGGTTTCCACCGGGAGCGGTCCTATGCCGCTTTGTGTGCCTTTCCGGGCGGATCAGCCATGCGCGGAGGTGCCGCCCGTGTGGCCGCGGGGGTCATCTGGTGCGGTAGGCGTTGACGATCGTCTGGGACAGGGTGTTGCCCTTGACGTCCTTCACGTTCGCCCTGAAGGAGATCGTCCCCTTCCTGCCGGGGTTCCTGAAGGTGATCTTCCCCTTCCTGACAGTGGTCTTCCTCCAGTTCCTGCCGCCGTCGAAGGAGACATGGACGGTCAGCGACCTCAGGTTCTTGCCGGCGGCCGTTCCCTGGACGGTGACCGGTACCGGCATGGTGGCCCTCGCCCTGGCCGTGCCGTCCAGGGCCAGCTTCGGCGTGAAGCGCACCGCCGCCGCCGGGAGGGCGGTCTCCTGGGAGGTGCGGGCCGAGGTGAAGGTGTAGGAGGCGCTCACCCTGGTGCTCAGCCTGGAGGCCTTGCCGCGGCCGAGGGTGGTGACCAGCTTGTACTCCGCCTTGCCCCTGGGGAGGGTGAAGCCGGTGTGGTCGAGGATCTCCTTCTCCTCGGCGTACTTCTTCCCGTTGCGGTACAGGGTCGTCCGCGCCGAGTCGTACAGGCTGTCGCCGAGGTTGCCGGCGCCGTCCGCGAGCGGGTTCAGCATGCCGTAGAGATCGTCGCCGTCGCGGAAGACGCCGCTGTACTCGTCCAGGCGGGGACCGAAGACGCCGTTGTTGAAGGTGCGGTCGTAGGTTCTGCCCGCGGTGAACTTCCGCTCGTCGGCGTGGTAGCCGGCCTCGAACTCGCCCCCGGCGTCGAACTGCGTGAAGTACTGCGACCACCGGGCGCCCCCGGCCTTGACGTAGACCGTGGTGGTGCTCGGGAGCCTGCGCTCGGCCCCGGTGAACGAGCCCCCGTGGGACGGCACGGTGGCCAGGAGGCCGGTGCGGCCGGGGACCGACGCGCCCTGCCGGACGTCGATCCTGGCCATCTCCGACTTCTCGGTGTGCGTCTTCAGACCGGTGTAGAAGCCGCCCTCGCGGACGTGGAAGGTGTTGTAGTCGGTGTCCTCGCGGGTCCACACGGTACTGGCGGTCGAGGTGGCCTCGACGCGGCCCGTGCCGCCGACCTGCGCGGTGCGCAGGCCGCCGCCCCCCGTGCCGGCGTAGATGCCGACGAAGCCGTCGTCGCCGAGGGTGCCGGTGTACTCGACGGACAGGTCGATCCGCTCGGCCTTGCGGTCCGGCACCGTCATCCTCACCTCCTCGGCCTTGCGGGCGTCGAAGGTGAGGGTGGTGTCGCGGTCGAGCTCGACCGCCGGTGCCATGAGCCAGTCGCTGCCTTCGTACTCCTCCTGTGTGCTGCCCGGCGGGGCGATGTCGGTGGACAGGGCGTAGGTGCCCCTGGGGACCCGCAGGGTGGTGGTGCCGTCCTCGCCCGTCAGGCTCTTGAACACGTCGGTCCGGTAGCCGACGAGCATGCCGCTCCACAGGGGGGCCGGCCCGCCGTCACGGCCGAGGGCGCGCACGGTCAGGTCGTAGGACTCCGCCTCGCGGTCGACGGCGCCCGCGGTACGGACGCTCCGGCCGTCGCCGGTCGCGGTGACGGCCACGCTGTAGCCGCCGTTCACGCTGCCGCCGAGCCGGGTGTCGGCGGTGACGCCGACCGCCGCCGTACCGCCGGCGGGGACGGTGATCTCGTCGGCGGCCAGGGTGAACATGCCCTTGGGCGCGGCCTTGCCCCGGGGATCGGTGCCGGTGGCGGCCAGGGAGAGGGTGACATCCTCGGCGCCCAGGTTGCGGTAGGTGATCTCCTTGGTGACCGGCCTGTCGTCGCCGTGCGGCCACTGGGCGGTACCGAAGCCGATCGACACCGGTTCGGCGACGATCGTCTGCTTCAGCGCCTTGTTCACATCCGCCCGGCCGGAGCCCTGCTGGTAGGCGGAGTGGCCCTTGCCGGGCTCGGTGGAGGCCGTCAGCGCGCCCTTGATCCGCTCACCGGTCCAGTCGGGGTGCCGCTGGGCCAGCAGCGCGGCCGCGCCCGCGACGTGCGGGGCGGCCATGGAGGTGCCGGAGATGGAGACGTAGCCGTCGGCGACCGGGTCGCCCTCCTGCTCGACGAGGCTGTCCTTCGCCGCCGCCGCCCCGATGTCCACGCCGGGGGCGGTCAGGTCGGGTTTGACCGCGCCGTCCCCGGTGCGCGGGCCGACGGAGGAGAAGCCGGCGAGCGCGTCCCGCTTGTCCACGGCGCCGACGGTCAGCGCGGCGTCCGCGCTGCCCGGGCTGGAGATGCTGGAGGCGTAGGGGCCCTCGTTGCCGGCGGCGACGACGAAGAGGGCGCCGCTGTCCCGCGACAGCCGGTTGACGGCGTCCTCCATCGGGTCGATCTCGGGGGTGTCGCCGCCGCCGAGGCTGAGGTTGACCACCTCGGCGCCCTGGGCGACGGCCCATTCCATCCCGGCGATGATCTCGGAGTCGCTGCCGTAGCCGTCGTCGTCGAGGACCTTGGCGTTGAGCAGTTTCGCGCCGGGGGCCACCCCCTTGTACCGGCCCCTGGACTTCGCCCCGGAGCCGGCCGCGATGGAGGCGACGTGGGTGCCGTGCCCGTGGCGGTCCCTGGTGTCCTGGGAGGCGGAGAAGTTCTTCTCCGCGGTTATCCGTCCGGCGAGGTCGGGGTGGGCGGCGTCGATGCCGGTGTCGAGGACGGCGATCGTGACGCCCTCGCCGTCGTAGCCGGCCTTCCACACCGCGGGGGCGCCGATCTGCGCGGTGCTCGTGTCGAGCGCCGCCTCGCGGATGCCGTCGAGGGAGACGGTGGCGACTCCGGGCGCCGCCGCGAGCCGGCCGGCCGCGGACGGGCGGGTCAGCGCCTTCCACGCCTCGGCGGCCCGGTTCTCGGCGACGGACAGCGCCTCGCCGTTGACGGAGCGGAGGGTGGCGCGCACGGTCGGGGCGGCCCCGGCGTGGAGTTCGGCCCTGGCCGCGGGCTTCGCGCCGCGGTAGGTGACGATGACCGGTACGTCGGTGCCGGTCCTGTCGCGGTGGTGCTCGCGGCCGAGCTCGGTGACGTCGAACAGCCTCCGGTCGAGCCTGCGTTCGGCGATGAGCCGGGTGACGTCCTGCGGGATCACATAGGTGTGGCCCCTGGTGCGGACGACCCGGACGGGTACGTCCTCGCGCCCTTCGGCGCGGATCATCCCGGTGACCCGGCCGCGCCGGTCCAGCACGACCCGGTCACCGGTGACGAGGGTGACGGAGCGCCGGCCGCGCTCGGCGCGGTCGGTCCCCTGTGGTGAACCCGCCGGGGACGGCCCCGTGTCCGGCGCTGTCCTCGGTGCTGCCTCCGGCGCGGCGTTCGGGCCGGTCCTCGGGGCGGCGGACGATGCGGTGGTCGGCCCCATCGTCAGTGCGACGGCCACGGCGGTGACTGTCGCGGCGGCGCCCGCTCTCCTCCGTTGTGTCAATTCTCCCCCTGGTGAGGTCATCACCATGCGTGGGGGACCCCGGCGGCCCCCCGGCGCGATCAGTGTGCGGGAGGCCGTGGCACCCGCACCATACGGCCTCGTATGGGACAGGTGTTCTGGGTGTGACGCTCGTCAGCTCCCCTTCCGTACGGGGTCGTTCCCGCCGGGGCCGCCGGCCGGGCGGTCCACGCGCCCGGTGGTGAGCCGTCCGTCCCGGATGGTGGCCACGCGGGTCGCACGGCGGGCGATGGCGCTGTCATGGGTGACGAGGACGAACGTCGGGCCGTGCGTTCTCCACTGTCCTTCGAGTACCTCCATCACCTCGTCGCGCATCGACTCGTCGAGGTTTCCGGTGGGTTCGTCGGCGAGCAGTACGTCCGGCCGCTTCACCAGGGCTCGGGCGATGGCGACGCGCTGCTGCTGGCCACCGGACATCTCACCCGGGAGATGTCCCAGCCGCTCGCCGAGCCCGACGGATTCCAGCGCCTCCGCGGCGCGCCGACGCCGTGCCGCCGCCTTGGTACCCAGAGGAACGAGCGCGGTCTCGACATTCTCCAGGGCGGTGAGGGTGGGGATGAGGTTGAAACCCTGGAACACGAATCCGATCCGCGCCGCACGCAGTCTCGTCAGCTTCGACTCACCGAGCCGGGCGAGGTCCGTGCCGTCGAGTTCGACGCTGCCGGAGGTGGGCCGGTCCAGCCCGCCGAGCATCTGCAGGAACGTGGACTTGCCGCCCCCGGTGGGGCCCTGGACGACGAGCCTCTCGCCGTCCTCCACGGTCAGGTCGACGCCGTCGAGGGCGTGGACGGTCTTTCCTCCGCGCGCGTAGCGCTTGGTGAGGCCGGTCAGTCTGTACACAGCTGCTCTCCTGGAGTCATGAGGGGAGGGGGTGGTGGGGGGGCGGGGGGGGGGGGGCGGGGGGGGCCGGTCGCGGGGGGGGGGGGGGGCGGGGGT
>NZ_JBXUOY010000129.1:0-14125 GCF_057196705.1 Streptomyces sp. ATLC9
GGCCAGGAGCGGCAGGGAAGCGGAAACGGCCGGCGGCGCCCCGCCGGCCCGGCCCCGGCCCGGGCCGGGCGGTGGCCCCGGCGGGAGGGCCGCGTCGTATCCGGCGAACAACTCATCCAGTCCCGGCGGGGGTTCGCGCCAACCCCGCGCGGTGGGCTCCTCCTGGCGCCGCCCGATCCGCAGCGACCGCAGCCGGGGGACATCCGCGGGCCGCAGCAGGTCGGCGGTGGACAGGCCCAGCCGTACGCCCGTCCAGTCCTCGCCGGTGCGCTGGGCCACGCAGGCCCGCAGCACGATCGTCCCGCCCAAGGCGGGGTCCGCGCCGTCCAGCCTCAACTGGTACACCGGCGACCAGGTGGCCCCGGGTACGTGGTACTCGACCTCCAACTCCGCCTCGCGGGAAGCCTGCACGTCCTCGCCGTGCGGCGCGCCGTCACCGACCCGCTCCAGCGTCAGGACGGCGGCGGCCGACTCGTCCGTCCGCCCGGCGGGCAGCGAGCTGGAGGCCGCCTCCAGACGGTGGGTCAGCACACCGACGTCGTGCTCCGCGCCGCTCAGTTCGGCCTCCACCGTCCGCAGCCGCTCGTGGAGCAGCGCCAGCCGGCCGTCCACGAAGTCCGCCAGCGCCAGCAGCGACTCCACGGGAGCCCGGCGGGGCGGATCCCCGCGGCGCGGCCGCGGGGGCACCGCCCGCAGCTCCGAAACCTCCCCGATCTCCGCGGCGAGCCGGTCGCGCCGCTCGCGCAGCCGGTCCAGCCGGTCCTCGGCCTCCTCCAACTCCAGTCTCGGCGCGGGAATCCCGCGGCCTTCCCGAGGCGCGGCGGCCCGTACCGGCCGTATATCGGTCACCCGCAGCCCGGGCGGACCGGAGACGACCCGGCCGCGCAGCGAGTGGTCGTACAGGGCGATCGGCAGCCCCTCCACCCGGACGCGTACGCCCGCGTCCGAAACCGCCGGGCCTCCCGGCGGAAGGGGGCAGTGGGCGCGCCGGACGCACACGGCCCCGACGGCGTGCACCACCACGGACTCCAGTACCGACTCCAGTACCGACTCCGGCACGGGCTCCGGGGCCGGTTCCGCACCGGGTTCCGTCCGCGCACCGCCGCCCGCGGCCGCACCGTCTGTCATACCGCCCCCTCGTGCCCCTCGCCCGACCGGTGACCGCACCATAACCGCCGGGCGGGAACGGGGGCAGAGGCGTTGCGGAGGATCCGGGTGTCCTCCCGTCCTGCCTTCCGTCCTCGGACTCCGCGCCGGGCGGCGGCCGCTCACCCGCGGAGCGGACGAGAGCCAGGTCTCAGCCGCGTGCGCGCAGGTACGCCTCCAGTTCGGCAGCCCCGGCCAGCATCGTCCGCCCGCGGGCCGACAGCCGGCCGTGCCAGTCGCGCAGCGCGGTCTCCAGCGGTTCCAGTCCGCCGGCCGTCCGCACCCGGTCGATCAGCGGGGCGATCTGCTCCAGCAGGTAGCCGCCCCGCCTGAGCTGGTGGACCAGCCGGGCGTCCCGTACGTCGGCCTCGCCGTAGACGCGGTACCCGGTACGCGGGTCACGGTGCGGGCGGACCAGTCCGGCACGCTCCCACTTGCGCAGCGTCGCCGGCCGGAGGCCGAGCCCCCCGGCCAGCGGCCCGATGAACGTGCCGCCGGACCCGGACCCGGACCCGGTGTCGGCGCCGGGCCGCCCGCGCCCCGCGTGTCGCCCTGGTTCGGCTACGAGCCCCTCGACCCGGCCGGCCTGGCCGGCGGCGACGGCATCGTCTTCGTCAAGGACGTCGTGCGGGGCTGACCCGTGCGAAGCCGCGTCCGCGGCATGCCCGCGACCCTTTCCAGATGCCCGAACCGCTTCTAGGGTCTAGTTCGGTAAGCGCTTTCTGTCATCGTCGGCCACCGAAGGAGCCCGAACCCGATGCCCCCGGTCACCCAACGCCTCCGAGCCGCCGTCGTCGGCGCCGGAGCCATCGCCACCGTCGGCCATCTGCCGGCTCTGGAAGCCCACGCGGACGAGGTCGAGACGGTCGCCGTCGTCGACGTGGACGCCGGACGGATCGACGCTTTCCGCGCGCGGGCGGGCGCCGGGGTGGCGGGCTACACCGACCTGGCCCCGATGCTGGAGCGGGAGAGACCCGATCTGGTGCTGATCGGCACCCCGCCCTCCCTCCACCGCGAGCAGGCGGCGGCCGCGCTGCGCGCCGGCGCGTGGGTGCTGTGCGAGAAGCCGCTGTGCCTCTCCCTCGCCGAGTACGACGAGATCGCCGCCACCGAGGGCCCGGAGGAGGACGGCGGCCCGTTCGCCACCGTACTCTTCCAGCACCGCTACGGCTCCGGCGCCGTCCACGCCCGTGAACTGCTGGCCTCCGGAGCGCTGGGCACCCCGCTCGTCGCCCACTGCCAGACCACCTGGTACCGCGACGCCGCCTACTACTCCGTCCCCTGGCGCGGCCGGTGGGCCACCGAGGGCGGCGGTCCCGCCATGGGGCACGGCATCCACCAGACGGACCTGCTGCTGCGCCTGCTCGGCGACTGGACCGAGGTGCGGGCCATGGCCGGGCGCCTGATGCACGACGTGGAGAGCGAGGATGTCTCCACCGCCCTGGTCCGGTTCGAGAGCGGCGCGATGGCCACCGTCGTCAACAGTGTCCTGTCCCCTCAGGAGGCCAGCCGCATACGGATCGACTGCTCCGACGCCACCGTCGAACTCACCCATCTGTACGGCCACTCCAACGACGACTGGGTCTACACCCCCGCCCCCCACGTGGAGCGGACCCCCGGCGGCGCCGACCGCGTCCGTGCCTGGCGCACCCCGGCGGCCGATCTGCCCAGCTCCCACACCGCCCAGCTCGCGGCCGTGCTCGCCGCCCGGCGTGTGGGAGTCCGGCCGCCCGGCAGCGGCCACGAGGCCCGCCGCACTCTGGAGTTCACCGCAGCCCTGTACAAGTCCGCCTTCACCGGGCTGCCGGTGCGCGCCGGTGAGATCACCCCCGGCGACCCGTACTACACCGCCATGCACGGAGACCACCCGGACTGGGCGCCGGACGCCCCCGCGAAGGAGGCGACCCGATGAGCGCGCCGCTGACCGTCACCCACACCCACGGTGAGCGGATCTCCGTCGCCTGTGCCGGAGCGGAGCTGATGGCCTACGTGTACCGGCCCGACCCGGACGCCTTCGAGTCCCGCAAACCGTACGCCCATCCGCTGCGCACCCTGGCCGGCCGCACCGTCACCGGCTACCGGCCCAGCGACCACCGCTGGCACAAGGGGCTGCAGATGACCGCCAGCCACCTGTCCGGGCGGAACTTCTGGGGCGGCAACTCCTACGTCCACGGACGCGGCTACCTGCCGCTGCGCGACCGGGTGGGGTGGATGCGGCACGACGGCTTCGAGGCGGTGGACGTCCTCGGCCCGGACGGGGACCGGGTGCGCCTGGCCGAACGGCTGACGTGGACCGAGAACGGCGGAGAGGAATGGGCCCGCGAGACGCGCACCGTCGAGGTGCACTCGGCCGATCCCGAGGAGGGCGCCTGGGCACTGGACTGGACGATCCACCTCACCAACATCCGGGCCGTGCCGCTGGTGTTCGGCTCCCCGACCACCGCCGGGCGCGAGATGGCCGGCTACACCGGCCTCCACTGGCGCGGTCCGCGCGACTTCACCGGCGGCGACGTCCTCGGCCCCGGCGGCCGGGGAGGGAAGGGGGAGGCCGGCGCCGCGGCCATGATGGGAGTCCGGACCCCCTGGCTGGCCTTCACCGCCGAGCGCGACGCGGCGGACGCGCACACCACCGTGGTCTTCGCCCACGCACCCGGGAACGACGAGGCGATCCACGCCTCGCACTGGTTCGTGCGCTCCGAACCGACCCCGGTCGTGGCCTTCTCCTGGGCCTTCTTCGAGGAGTTCGAACTGCCGCCGGGCGAGAGCTTCGACTACCGCTACCGCGTGGTCGTCGCGGACGGGGCCTGGGACGGCGACCGGGTGGAGTCCTGGCTCGGAGCGCACGGGTGGTGAGCGCCCGCTCCGTCCGCCGAGCGGCGCGCCGGCGCGTCCGTCAGGTGCGCGCCTCCAGATCGCGCCGGGTGTCGTCGCCGTACACGCCCTCCTCGTCGCCCCGGACGCCGTACCACTGCTGGTAGCGGGCGACGGCCTCGGCGACCTCGGCGTCGTAGCGGCTGTCGACGTCGCCGCCGGGGTAGATGCCCTGGACCTGCCGCAGCCGCCGCTGGAGCTCTGCCACCTCCGGGCCGCTGTCGCCCTCCCGCAGCATGCCGGGCGCGGGGTGCCGCGACTGCTGGGAGGCGGGGTTGGGCGGAGGCGTGGCGGACACCGGCGGTGTGCGGACCGGCTGTTCGGGCGCGGAGGGCGTACCGGCCGGGGCGGGCGCGGAAGGGGAGGAGGACTCGGGGGCCGGTGAGCCGGGGGCGGAGGGTGTGCCGTCCGGCTCCGGGGCCGTCCGCCCCGGAGAGGGCGGCGGGCCGCCGGACAGCGGTGAGCGGTGGTCGGCCGGTGTCAGGACACCGGAGGCCACCAGCAGGGTCGCCAGAGCGGACCCGATCGCGCCGGTCGTCAGGATCAGGGCGGTGGTGCGCGGGCCTCGGTGTCCGGTCAGGAAACCCGTGCGGGGCTCGGGGGGTACGACGGGACCGGTCGGCGCGGCCGGGCCGGCCCGGTGGGAGCCGCCGGCCTCCGCATCCCGCGCACCGGCCGTGCTCCCGGTGGTGCCACCGGGCGTACCGCCGTCACCGGACCGCCGTGGTGCGCCCGGCCCGGGGAGGTCCCACGGGCCCAGGGACCGCGGCTCCCCGGCAGCCGGACGACGAAACCGCGGCCTCGGACCGGGACGCAACACCATCTCCCCCTCCTGTTCCATCTCCGCGCCCGCACGCGGGGCAGGGCGCGGAGGAGACCGCCGTGCGCCTACGCGAACGCTCCGCGGCCGCACCCCGCCGCAGCGCCCCACGCCGCAGAGTACGCGACCGCTCACGGATGGTCCCAGGGGAGGACTTTACTTGCTCGCAGTCGCACCGGAGCCGGCCGCGTACGGACGGTGTACGACTCCTTCGCGTTCTTCGCGCCTGTCACGTGCCGGGCCGCTCCCGGACGTGCCGTGGGCCCGGAGGTCCCTGGGCCCGGGAGCGTTCAGGGAGCGCCGGCGGCGTCGAGGTACACCCATGCGCCGGCACGGCGCACGAAGCGGCTGCACTCCTTCATGACCCCCTCGTGCCCCCGCTCGGTGAAGTGGGCACGGAAGGAGACGGTTCCCTCGGTGTGGAAGGGGCTGCCGCCGGTGGCGCCGAGGATCTCCAGACGCCGCCACCGGGTGTCCGGGTCCGGCTCCAGCCGCTCCGGCGCGGTGCCCGGGTGCCAGGTGCGCAGCAGATACGCCCGGTCCCGCACGGCGAAGGCGCTGTAGCGGGAACGCATCAGGGCCTCCGCGGTGGGGGCTGCCGCCTGTCCCCGGTGAAACCGGCCGCAGCAGTCGGCGTAGGGGGCGGGCAGGCCGCACGGGCAGGGCGCATCGGGGAAGAGGGCGGGGGAGGCGGACGGAGCCTTCCGGCGTGGACGGGATCGGCGTCGTGACATGCCTCAATGGTGACCGTCGCCCGGACCGCGACGCGCTCCGGGACGCCGGAAGCGGGACGGCGCAGCGCTGCGGTCCGCCGAAAGGACCCGCGCTCCACTGGGCCGCCGGGCCCGCGTCCTCGGTGCCGGACAGTTGCGCCAGGTACTTGTGGCACTGGGCGGCACGCCGGGAATCCTCCTCCATCACCCTGCGGAAGAAGTCGGCGATCTGCTGCTTCCCCGCGTTCTCGGCGTCGCGGACGTACTGCCCGTAGTCGTGTCCGGCCTTCAGCGCGTGGTACCGCACCGAGATCAGGTCGTAGACGACATCGCTGAGTCCGGTCTCCCCGGTTGCCATACTCACCATCCCCGGATCGGGCCGCGTGTATCGGCCGTCCGTGTTTCCCGGTTTCACCGGGGAAAATGGTTTTTGTCGGCAGAGGCGGAAAACAGCCGGAAGGCACGGAAGGTGCGTATGACACGGCAGGACGGCGGGAAGCGCCCGCCGAAGAAGTCCGAAGGGCGGCGGGCCCGGCTGCCCAGGCCGGTGTACGAGAGGGAACTACTCCGGCTCCAGGAGCAGTTGGTGATGATGCAGGAGTGGGTGCGCTCCACCGGCGCCCGGCTGGTCGTCATCTTCGAGGGACGCGACGCGGCAGGCAAGGGCGGCGTGATCAAGCGCGTCACCGAGTACCTCAACCCGCGCGTGGCCCGTATCGTCGCCCTGCCCGCGCCCACCGAGCGCCAGCGCACCCAGTGGTACTTCCAGCGCTACGCCGAGCAGCTTCCGGCGGCCGGCGAGATCGTGCTGTTCGACCGCAGCTGGTACAACCGCGCGGGCGTCGAGCGTGTCATGGGGTTCTGCACAGACGAGGAGCACGCGCGCTTCCTGCACCAATGCCCCGTCTTCGAGCGGCTGCTGACCGAGGACGGCATCCTGCTGCGCAAATACTGGTTCTCGGTGAGCGACGAGGAGCAGGAGAGGCGCTTCCGGTCGCGGCTGGAGGACCCCATGCGGCGCTGGAAGCTCTCCCCGATGGATCTGGAGTCCCGCGTCCGCTGGGAGGCGTACTCGCGGGCCAAGGACGAGATGTTCGCCCGCACCGACACCCCCGAGTCCCCCTGGTACGTCGTCGAGGCGGACGACAAGCGGCGGGCGCGGATCAACATGATCGCCCATCTGCTGTCCGGCATCCCGTACCGCCGGGTCGAACCGCCCGGGCCGAGTCTGCCGCCCCGGCCGCCGTCCACCGGCTACCGGCGGCCGCCGAGGGAGACCCAGACCCGCGTGCCCGACCACGCCGGGACCCTGGAGGGAGTCGGAGGGGAGGGGGGCGGCGGGTAGCCGTGCCCACGCCGTGGGGGGGGGGGGCGGGGGGGGGGGCGGGGCGCCCCGGCCCGGGCGGGGGGGGCGCCCGGGGGTCGGGGGGCCCCCGCCGGGGGCGCGGCCTAGGCGGGTCACGCCGGGCACACGGGGCCTGCCGGAGGCCGCCCGCTTCCCGCGGGCTCCGGTCGCGCGGTGCGCGCTCCTGCTCCGCTTCTCCGCGCCCGGTGGCCGCCTCCGAAGGCCACCACCAGGACACCACGGGCGGGACCGGGGCGGGAAGGCCCTACCCTCGGAAGCATGGGCGGGGCCGCGGTCACCCTGTTCCTCGGCGGTGACGTGATGCTCGGCCGGGGCGTCGACCAGATCCTTCCGCACCCCGGCGATCCGGCGCTGCGCGAGGCGTACGTCCGCGACGCCCGCACCTACGTCGAGCTGGCGGAGGCGGCCGGCGGCCCGGTGCCCCGGCCGGCCGGTTTCGAGTGGCCCTGGGGCGAGGCGCTCGCGGCGGTCGACGAGGCCGCTGCGAACGTCCGGATCGTCAACCTGGAGACCGCCGTCACGTACAGCGACGCGTTCGCGCCGGGCAAGGGCATCCACTACCGGGTGAGCCCCGCCAACCTCCCCTGTCTGTCGGCCGCCCGGCCCGACGTCTGCGTCCTGGCCAACAACCACGTCCTGGACTTCGGCCGCCCCGGCCTGGAGGAGACCCTCGACGCCCTGGCCGGCGCGGGGATCGCCACGGCGGGGGCGGGGCGGGACCTCGCCGCCGCCCGGCGGCCCGCGACCGTGCCCCTGGAAGGCGGCCGGCGGGTGGTGGCCCTGGCCTTCGGTATGCCCTCCAGCGGCATACCGCCCTCCTGGTCCGCCGGTCCCGGCAGGCCCGGTGTGGACGTCGTGGACGAGCCCTCGCCGGCCGCGGCCGCCGCCGTGGCCGGGCGGATCCGCCGGGCCGGGCGGCCGGGGGACATCGTGGTCGTCTCGGTCCACTGGGGGCCGAACTGGGGATACGAGGTCTCCGCCGAGGAGACCGGCTTCGCGCACGCCCTGATCGACGGCGGCGCGGATGTCGTCCACGGCCACTCCTCGCACCACCCCCGCCCCCTGGAGGTGTACCGGGGAAGGCTCGTGCTGTACGGCTGCGGCGATCTGGTGAACGACTACGAGGGCATCACCGGATACGAGCGGTACCGGGACGACCTGCGGCTGCTCCACCTCGTCCGGCTGGAGCCGGACGGCCGGACGGCCGGTGTGCGGATGGTGCCGCTCCAGGCGCGGCGGATACGGCTGCGCCGCGCCTCGCCGGAGGACGCGGAGTGGCTGCGGGCGGTCCTGGACCGCGCCGGACGCGGCCTCGGCTCGCGTGTCGACCGCGGGCCGGACGGGACGCTCGCCCTGCGGTGGTGACCGCCAGCGGCCGCGGGAGCCCGCGGCAATGTGGGCGGTGGCCATCCGCGGGCCGGCGGCCCTGTGGCCCAGGCATGTTCGGGTGACCCGCGTCACGCCCTACGGTACCGGCATCCATTGTCAGGTCCCTTTCAGGCATAAGGACCCCCTCATGAGAGCCGTGAACCTCCTGCGCCGCGCGGCCGTGCTGCTGGGCACGCTCGCGCTGGCGCTCACCGGGCTGTCCGCCCCGGCGGCGGCCGCCGACCTCGAACGCGTCACCGGCTTCGGTTCCAACCCGGGCGCGCTGACCATGTACCGCTACGTCCCCGACGACCTGCCGGCCGGCGCCCCGGTCGTCCTCGTCCTGCACGGCTGCACCCAGGACGCGCCCGGCTTCGTGACGGCCTACGGCTGGCGCGCGTACGCCGACAGCCGGGGCTTCGCGCTCGTCGCCGCCCAGCAGGAGACGGTCAACAACAGCTCCCGCTGCTTCAACTGGTTCCAGAGCGGCGACACATCGCGGGGCCGGGGCGAGATGCTGTCGCTGCGCCAGATGGCCGCCCACACCGTGAGCGCGGTGGGGGCCGACCCGTCCCGGGTGTACGTCGCCGGGTTCTCCGGCGGCGGCGCGATGGCGGCGAGCGCGCACGCCGCCTATCCGGACGTGTTCGCGGGCGGCGCCGTGCTGGCCGGTGTGCCGCACGGCTGCGCCACCAGCATGGTCGGGGCCTTCGGCTGCATGAATCCGGGCGTCACGAGGACCGCCGCCCAGTGGGGCGATCTGGTCCGCGCCCAGAACCCGGGGCACGGCGGTCCGTGGCCCTCGGTCGCGATCTGGCACGGCGCCTCCGACACCACGGTCGCCCCGGTGAACGCGGACGAGTTGGTGAAGCAGTGGACGAACGCGCACGGCACGGACGCCGTCGCGGACGGCTCGGCCTCGCTGCCCGGAGGGGTGGCGCGGAAGGACTACGGGTCCTCCGGCGGCACCGTCGTGCGCGACTACCGGGTCTCCGGAATGGGGCACGCCGTCCCGGTGCGTCCGTCGGAGGGCTGCGGCACGACGGGCGCGTACGCCGCCGACCTGGTGTGCTCGACGGCGTACATCACCGCCGACTGGGGCATGGGCGACGCCGACCCCGGTGATCCGGGCGACCCGGGCGAGCCGGGGGCGCCCGCCTGCTTCACGGCGAGCAACTACACCCATGCGCAGCAGGGCCGTGCCACCGTCCGCTACGGCTACACCTACGCGGTCGGTTCCGGTGACGCGCTGGGCCTGTGGAACGTCTACACCGTCACCTCCCTCACCGAGACCGAACCCGGCCGGTACGAGCGGACGGCCTCCTGCGGCTGAGGAACCCGCCGCGGCCCGCCGTAGCCCACCGGCCCGCCGGGGGGCTACGGCGGGCCGTACGGCCGGCGCACCGTTCCCCGGCAGCCGGTGAATACTCGCCGGAAGCCGGACGCACCACTTCGCCGGAGTCCGGCCCGCTCATATGTTTGACGGCCCTTCGCCATGTCCTCCACGGGGGGGGGGGCGGACAGGCCATGGACATGCTTCGGTGGGATTGGGAGATCGTTCTCGCGGCGGCCGGTGTGCTCGTACCGGTCGTCGGCGGGCTCTACAAGTTGCTCTTCGCCGGACGCAAACGGCTCGGTTACCGGGTGCAGATGGACACCACCGCGACCGACGCCGTCCACGCCCGTTTCGCGGGAGTCCAGTACGCGGGGGCGCTGCAGCAGTTACAGGACGGCGACGGCACCCGCCTGGTGGACCCGTCGTTCGTCCTGCTGCGCGTCGAGAACAGCGGCGCGGCCCACATCGACATCGACGACTACGCCGTCCTCCCCGACGACAGGGTCGGCGTCCGGGTCGAGTTCCCCGGGCGCAGGGTGGCCGGGATGGTGGTGACCGAACTCGGCGACGACTTCCTGCGCCCCTGCTTCAGCGACGAATCGGGGCTGAGCGTGCGCGACGGAGTCATCGAACCCCCCAAGGTGCCGCTCAACCGCTCCGCCCACTACAAGGTTCTGGCCGCCCTGGAGCGCACCGGCGAGGCGGATGCGGCCGCGGACCCGCAGACGCCGTTCGAGGCACCCAGGGTCATCGGCGGGATCAAGGGCGGTGTTGGCGGAGGCGGCATACAGGAGACCAGGAGCCAGACCGGGACGACGTGGCAGGCCGTCGTGCTGGTCGGCTTCCTGGTCCTGGTCATCATCGGGCAGTCCTTCCTCGGGCGCGGGGACACCGCGGCGCCGCTGGACTGTGCCGGCGGCGAGCTCACCCTCCCCGGTTCCACCGCCTTTGCTGCTGCCGCGCCCGGTCGCCTTTACCCTCTTCACCCTCGTCGTCCACGAGGACACCGGGGTCCGGGATCTCACTCTGGAGCAGATCGACGACCTGTACAGCGGGGAGACCACCGACTGGAAGGCCGTGGGAGGAGCGGACCCGCCCGTCCGCCTGGTGAGCCGCATGAGCAACTCCGGCACCCGCGGCACCTTCGAGAAGCGGATCTCCGTCGGAGCGCAGCGGCCGGCACACACCTCCGACGACTGCCTCACCCTGCTGCCCGACACACCGGACGACAGCCCCGTCAACTGCGAGCGGGGCTCCACCACCGGGGTGCTGGACGAGGTGGCGAGTACTCCCGGAGCGATCGGCTACAGCGGTCTCTACGAGGCATCCGGCCGGAAGGACGTGAGGCTTGTGCGCATTGACGGGCAGCGGGCCGCACTGGAGGGGGCCGACCACGGGGCCCACCCTTTCTGGGAGACGGAGTACGCCTACACCTGCGGCGGCCCTCCCGCCAAGTCCCTGGCGGCCAGCTTCCTGCGCTACCTGACGAACGAGGTGGGCAGGGACATCGTGCGCTCCCACGGCCACCGCCCCTGCGCCGAGCTGCAGAACCCCGTGCTGTGCCGCCCGGCGCCCTCACCGCAGGCGCCCTCCCGCCGCGGGCACGGGTGTCGCCGCCCGGCCGTACGGCTCCGGGCGGCGGCCCGTGGGAACCTCTGGTATGCCTTGAATGCCGCGAAATTCTCGAATGACGTGGATACCGCTCGAATCGGACGAGGCGAACTGGAGATCATCGTGTCCGAACGCAACACGCTCGCTCGCAGCCTGCACGACCTGGGGATGGGCGCATGGTTCGGCGGCTCCCTGATGGGAGCCGTGGGTCTGAACGGCGTCGCCAGGGAGTGGGAGGACGCCGCGACCGGCGACAGGATCGCGAGCACCGGCTGGGCGAAGTGGGCGCCGGTCAACGGGCTGGCCATCGCGGCCCATCTCGCGGGCGCCGCCTCCCTGCTGGCGTCCAACATGTACCGCGTGGAGCACCAGCGGGGGGTGGGGGCCTCCTCGGCACTCAAGACCGTCCTGACCGGCGCGGCCCTGGCGGCCACCGCGTACAGCCGCGTCATGGGCAAGAAACTGGAGATGGCCACCTCCTCCGACCCGGACAAGGCGGCCGGGTCCCAGCACCACCCGGTCTCCACGGAGGACGCCGAGCGGCAGTTGCGCTGGGCCCAGTGGAGCATCCCCGTCCTGACCGGCGCGCTCACCGTCGTCAGCGCACTCCAGGGCGAACAGCAGAAGCCGGTCGAGCAGAAGGCGGGCATGCTGCGCAAGGCGGCCGCCCGCCTGGACCTGGGCTGACGCCGGGCCGCGCGGCTCGCCGGGTACGCCGGCGCCGCGCCCGGGGTCCCCGACGAACCGCACCGTGCCGGTGCGGTTCGTCGGCGGCCGAAACCGGACCGAGCCGGTCCTCCCGGGCCCGTCGGTCCTCCGGTTCTTTATTGGAATGTCATGAACAGGTAAATTCTTGACACCGTGACAATTCGCGGAAAAGTTGCGGAATTTCTTATCGACACCGTCACCGGGGGCCCGGCGGGTCGCCGACGGCGCACCGGCCGTGGAGACCCCGGGCGGGGGGGATCTGCGCGTCCACGTCCTGAACGGCCCCGGGAAGACCGGGGCGCACGGGACCGGGTGGGAGGGCCAGTGTTCCCTCGATGGCCGCGGGATCTTCCCTCTGTGCTGTTGGCAGGGACATGTCTACGTGGAAGGCTCCACATATCGAACACCTGTTGGCAGTCCCTGTTCCGGGACTTACCGAAAGGACATCCCCGCATGTCCCGCTCCCGTGGGTCCGCGACCGCAGGCATAGCCCTGGCCTCGGCCGCCCTGCTGGCCGTGGCCGTCCCCGCCTCCGTCTCGGCCGCTCCCGCCTCCGCCCCGTCCGCCGCTCCCGCCATCTCCTCGGCGGGTGACGCCTACTACGCACCGGCCGAGGGCAGGACCGGCGCCGCCCTGAAGGCGGCACTCAACGACATCATCAGCGAGCAGACCAGACTCTCCTACAGCCAGGTCTGGGACGCGTTGGCGGACACCGACGAGGACCCCTCCGACCCGGACAACGTGATCCTGCTGTACAGCGGCCACTCCCGGGCGAAGTCCGAGCACGGCGGCAACCTGGGCGACTGGAACCGCGAGCACGTGTGGGCCAAGTCCCACGGCGACTTCGGCACCAGGACCGGACCCGGAACCGATCTGCACCACCTGCGTCCCACGGACGTACGGGTCAACAGCATCCGGGGCAACAAGGACTTCGACAACGGCGGCGGCGCGGTCTCCGGGGCGCCCGGCAACCACACCGACGGCGACAGCTTCGAGCCCCGCGACGCGGTCAAGGGCGACGTGGCCCGCATGATCCTCTACATGGCCGTGCGCTACGAGGGCGAGGACGGCTTCGCCGACCTGGAGGTCAACGACCGGGTGGGCAACGGCTCGGCGCCCTACCACGGGCGCATCAGCGTCCTGAAGCAGTGGCACCGGGAGGACCCGCCCGACTCCTTCGAGCGGAACCGCAACGAGGTCATCCACGACGAGTACCAGCACAACCGGAACCCGTTCATCGACCGCCCCGAGTGGGTCGAGGCCATCTGGTGAGGGAACGCTCCCCGCGGGCCGGGCGGTAACCCCGTCTCAGACCTTCCCGTCCCCGGCCGCCGCGGTCCGCTCCCGCCCCGCGCCCCGCCCCCACCGGCGGCGGGGCGGATGGACGGCGCGGCCGATACGGCGGCCGAGCAGCAGGTAACCCAGCAGCGCGCCGGTGGTGTTGAGGATGACGTCGTCGACGTCGAACGCCCTGCCCGGCACGACGGCGCCCTGCACCAGCTCCACCATCACCATCACCGCCGTGGTCAGCAGGACCACCCGCAGCGGTCCGCGCGCACGCGGCCAGGCCACCGGCAGCAGCACCCCGAACGGCATCCCCAGCACGATGTTGCCACCGAGCTGTTTGACGGTGTCGCGGAACGCGGGCTGGCCCAGGTAGTCGCGGATGGAGTCGCCCGGCCGCAGATTGCTGTGGGTCAGTGCCTCCGAGGCGTACGACGGTGTCAGGGTCAGCCTGGCGAGGACGACGGCGAACAGCGCCGTCGCCGCCAGGGCCGCCACCATCACCAGCGCCCGCACCACGGGGGACCGGGGCGCGGCCGGCCCCCCGCGCGAGGTGTCCCGCACCGCTTCACCGCTCGCGTCCCTCGACGGAGAACCGTGTCTCATCCGCTGCCACCCCCGGTTTCTGACGGTCCGACGGCCGGAACGGCGCAGTCGCCGTACCGTGGTCGCCGGATACCCGCGGTGAGGGAGCGTATGCGGCTTCGGTCGCGCCGCACGGACGGGGGAGGGACGTTGGTCCCCCCGGAGTGTTCCCCTTTCGGCCCTGCGGCGGACGCGCCGGGACGGGGAGCATCGTCGTGCGGCTGTGGGGAGCCGCGTGGGGGAGCGGGGCCGGGGCCCCGGGGCGCGGCCCCGGGCCCCCCCCCCCCCCGCGCAATGGGCGCTGCCCGCCCACCGCC
>NZ_JBXUOY010000130.1:0-14100 GCF_057196705.1 Streptomyces sp. ATLC9
GGCGCGCGCCCCCCCGGGGGCGCGCCGCCGCGCGGGCCGCGCCCCCCCCCCCCCCCCGCCGCCCTGCGCAGTACCCGCACCATGCGGGAGGAGCCCTTGACGCGGGCGACGGCCTGCTCGTCGTAGGTGTCGGCCCCGGCGCCCTCCAGCAGCGAGCCCAGGGCGCGGACGGCCACCTGGCCCTCCTCGCCCAGCGACGGCAGCACGCCCTCGGTGTAGGACACCAGCAGCGGTGTGGGGCTGACGACGAGGATGCCTCCGGCGTAGCGTCTGCGGTCCTGGTAGAGCAGGTACGCGGCGCGGTGCAGCGCGACGGCCGTCTTGCCCGTGCCGGGGCCGCCCTCGACCTCGGTGACGGAGACGGCGGGGGCCCGGATCACCTCGTCCTGCTCGGCCTGGATGGAGGCGACGATGTCGCGCATGGTGTGGCCGCGGGACCGGCCCAGCGCCGCCATCAGGGCGCCGTCGCCGACCACGGCCAGTTCCCCGCCGTCCAGGTACGCCGTCAGCTCGGGGCGCAGCAGGTCGTCCTCCACGCCCAGTACGCGGCGGCCCCGGCTGCGGATCACCCTGCGCCGCACCACCCGTCCCGGCGCCACCGGGGTGGCCCGGTAGAAGGGCGCCGCGGCGGGAGCGCGCCAGTCGATGACCAGCGGGGTGTAGTCGGCGTCGAGCACGCCGAGCCGGCCGATGTGCAGGGTCTCGGCGATGTCCGCGACGGCGGCGCCCCCGCCCGCGGCGCCGCCGTCGCGGACCGCGTCGTCGGCGGGTTCGACGGAGGTGTGCGCGCCGTCGGGTCCGCGCTCGCCGTCCTTGCCCGGCAACAGGTCGATCCGGCCGAAGAGGAAGTCCTCGAACTCGCTGTTGAGCCGGTTGAGGTGCACACCGGCGCGGAAGACCTGCGCGTCCCGCTCGGCGAGCGCCCCCGGTGTGCCGACCTGGGCGCGCTCGGCGGCGTCCGCCATGAGGAACTCCGCCTCGTGGATCTTCTCCCCGAGGCGCCGGTAGACCCGGTCGAGGTGCGCCTGCTCCCCGCGGATCTCCCGCTCCCGTACGCCGTCGCGCACCTCGTGCCCGCCGTCGCCGCCGGTGGCCGTCCCCGGCGCCGACGGCACTGTCTCCTGCGCTCCCAACGCACGGCCCCCTTCTGCTGTACTCAGGGCAGCCGTCAACCGTACGCCAGGGGCCCGCGGCGCGCACGCCGCCGGTCACCCGGCGCCGGACGGCGGACCGCCCGACGGGTCGAAGGCGAGCCGGTAGCCGCGCTTGACCACCGTCTGGATCATCCGGGGCCCGCCCAGCGCCGAACGCAGCCGCGCCACCGCCGTCTCCACCGCGTGCTCGTCGCGCCCCGCGCCGGGCAGGGCGCGCAGCAGGTCGGCGCGGGAGACCACCCAGCCGGGCCGCCGGGCCAGGGCCCGCAGCAGCGCCATCCCGGCGGGCGGTACGGGCCGCAGCTCGCCGTCCACGACCGCCGCGTGGCCGCGGATCTCCAGCCGCCGCCCGGCCACGGGCAGGACCGGGGCGCGGGCGGGCAGCTCCCGGCACAGCAGCTGGACCAGCGGTCCGATCCGGAAGCGCTCGGGCCGCACCACCGGCACGTCGTGCGCGGTCAGCGGCAGCGCGGTGACCGGCCCCACGCAGGCGACCGGCACATCGGTACGCAGCGCCTCCAGCAGCTTCTCCCGTACGCCGCGCCGCGCCGCGCGCTCCAGCAGCGAGGCGGCGGCGGGGGCGGAGGTGAAGGTGACCGCGTCCACCGAGCGGGCCCGCACGGCGTCGATCAGCCGGTCCAGCGGGGCGATGTCCTCCGGCGGCAGCCAGCGGTAGACGGGGACACCGACCACCTCCGCCCCCGCCTCCCGCAGCGCCTCGACGAAGCCGGGCAGCGGCTCGCCGTGGAGCTGGACGGCGATCCGCCGTTCAAGGACGCCCTCGGCCAGCAGCCGGTCCAGGACCTCGGCCAGCGACTCCGACGGCGGCGACCACGCCTCGGTCAGCCCGGCGGCCCGTACCGCGCCGCGCACCTTGGGGCCGCGGGCGAGCAGTTCCACCCCGGCCAGCACGCTCCGCAGCCTCTCGCCCAGCCCCCAGCCCTCGGCGGCCTCCACCCAGCCGCGGAAGCCGATGGCGGTGGTGGCCACCACCGTGTCGGGGGCGCGGCCGAGCAGCGCCTCGGTGGCGGCGAGCAGTTCGCCGTCGTCGGCCAGCGGCACGATGCGCAGGGCCGGGGCGTGCACCACCGCCGCGCCGCGCCGCTCCAGCAGGGCGCCCAGTTCGTCGGCGCGCCGGGCCGCGGTGACGCCGACGGTGAAGCCTTCCAGTGGTCCGACCTGGTGCATGGGGTCCTCGTCCGCAGTCGTTCGCACGGGTCTCGCCCGCACAGCCGTGGGGCGACCGAGCCTGGCAAGAGTGCGTGACGTCCCCGGTTCGCCGTGGTTTCCCCGGTGTTACACACACCGCGCCCGGACGGCGGCCCCGGCCCGCCCCACCGTACCCGCGCCATCCCCTCACACCTCCGCGTAGACGGGCCGCGCCTCCTCTCCGGCCGCCGCACCGCGGACATGCCCGCCGGCGCTCTCCCCCGCGGGCCGTCCCATCCCGCGCCGCAGGTATACGGCCCAGGTGACCGCCGCGCACACCACGTAGTAGCCGAGGAAGACGGCGAAGGCACCGGTACCGGTGCCGGAGGCGAGGAAGGACTGGCGCAGGGCCATGTTGATGCCCACCCCGCCGAAGCCGCCGACCGCGCCGACCAGCGCCATGGAGGCGCCCGACAGTCGCCGGGCGCGGACGGCCGCGGCCTCTCCCGTCAGGCCCGTCGCACGGGCTCTGGCCTGGAAGATCCCCGGGATCATCTTGAACGCCGAGCCGTTGCCCAGGCCGGTGAGGACGAACAGGACGGCGAAACCGGCGATGAACAGCGGCAGCGACTCCCGCACCGACGCGGTCACGACGACGCCGGCCGCGCCCGTCATGGCCCCGAAGTTCCACAGGGTGACCCGCGCGCCGCCCAGCCGGTCGGCGAGCCGGCCGCCGACGGGGCGGACCAGCGAGCCCAGCAGCGGGCCGATGAAGGTGAGCGAGGCGGCCTGCAGGGGGGTGCGGCCGAACTGGCTCTGGAGCACCAGGCCGAAGGCGAAGCTGTAGCCGATGAAGGAGCCGAAGGTGCCGATGTAGAGGAACGACATGATCCAGGTGTGGCGGTCGCGCGCCGCCTCCCTCGCCGCGCCCGTGTCGTTCCGCACGGGACCGAGGTTGTCCATGTACCGCGCGCTGAGCACGGTGGCGACGACGATCAGCGGCAGGTAGGCGGCGAGCAGCAGCCGGGGCCGCGCGGCCCCGGCGACGGCGATGGTCAGCAGGCCGGCGAGCTGGACGACGGCGACGCCGATGTTGCCGCCGCCCGCGTTCACCCCCAGCGCCCAGCCCTTCAGGCGCAGCGGGTAGAAGCTGTTGATGTTGGTCATGGAGGAGGCGAAGTTGGCGCCGCCGATCCCGGTGAGGACCGCCACCAGCATGAAGGCGGTGTACGAGGTGCCCGGTTCCATGACCACCAGCAGTGCGGTGACGGGGGCCAGCAGCAGCGCCGCGCTGATCACCGTCCAGTTGCGGCCGCCGAAGCGGGCGACCGCGAAGCCGTAGGGCACCCGCAGCGCGGCGCCGACCAGGGAGGCAACGGCGACCAGGAAGAACTTCCCCGCCGGGTCGATGCCGTACTCGGGCCCCATGAACAGGGCGAGGACCGAGAACATGCTCCACACCGAGAAGCCGATGTGCTCGGAGACCACCGACAGCGCGAGGTTGCGGCGGGCGACACGGCGGCCCCCGCGTTCCCAGAAGTCCTCGTCCTCCGGGTCCCAGTGCTCGACCCAGCGGCCCCTGCCCGGTGCGTCGGGTGCGGTCGTCGGAGCTGTCATGGCGCCTCCACAGCGTCGGGTGTCGGCTCCCGACGCTATGGACGGCGCGTTTCACCCCGGTGCCGCCAGGTGACCTCCGCGCAACCTTGCCCTCACCCGGCGGTCAGCGCGGGTGTGAGCCCCCGGCGGCACCTTCGCGGGGCCCGCTCCGGGGCCTGCTCCCGCGCCCGCCGGTGCTGTCGACGAAGACAGGCAGCCGGAAGCAGGACTTCCATGGCTGTCCGGATTCTTCCGATCGCTGTCCACCGCCAGCCCGCGCCCCTCGTGCTCGGCCGTCCGACCGAGATGTGCCGTGCGACCGGAGGACGGCCTTCGGGCGACGGGCTGCGCGATGCCCCTTGCCAGGAACACACCTCATATGGCCTTTACGCCCTTTTCGGCCTTTCGGTGTGGATACCCACGGGGCATCGGAGACCGTCGTTTCAAACCATGCCTACCGCTGCGTGGATGGCGAAACCAGCCCCAGAGTCCGCGCGTCCGGCTCGGGCAGCCAGGAGCCGTGGGGCCGCTCCCGCCAGCGCCCCGCCTCCGCCAGCCGCCGGCCCGCCGCCCGGATCGCGTCCAGCCCCGGGTGGCGCAGCCCGCGCCGCCACACCAGCGAGACCGGCGAGAGCGGCACGGGGTCCACCAGCGGGCGCAGCACCATGCCCGGCACCGCCGCGAAGACCTCGCTGGCCAGCACCGACCAGCCGCGCCTGCGGACGACCCGGCCGAACTCCGCCTCCCCCTCGATCCTGGGGAAGGGCGCGGCGAGCTCGATCCCGCGGCCCGCGAAGAGGCGGCGGGCGTAGTCGGTCCACTCCGCGGTCTCAGGGTTGCCGGCCCCCGCGTACAGTGTCTCCCCCGCCAGCGCGTCCAGCGGCACCCGGGCCGGCCGGGCCAGCCGGTGTCCCTCCGGCAGCAGCACGGCCACCCTCTCGTAGCGGATCAGACGGTGGTCGAGCACACCCAGCACGACCGGGTCCAGTCCGGCGACCCGGCCGAAGGAGACGTCCAGCCGTCCGTCGCAGATCTCCGCGGCGGCGCCGGTCAGGCCGCTGTGGTAGCGGGCGACGAACTCCAGGTCGGGCGCCAGCCGCCGGGCCTCGTCCAGCACCCGCTGCCCGGTGGAGGCCGGAGCGCCGACATCGACGAGCAGGGGGCGCTCCTCGCGTACGGCCGCGGCGTTCAGCTCGTCGTGCGCCGCCAGCACACGCTGGGCGTACGGCAGCAGCCGCTCCCCCTCGGGGGTCAGGGACACGCGCCGGGTCGTACGGACGAACAGCGCGGCGCCGAGGTGCTCCTCCAGCCGCCTTATGTCGCGGCTCAGGGACTGCTGGGCGACGAACACCCGGGCGGCGGCACGGGTGAAGTTCAGTTCGTCGGCGACGGCGACGAAGGCGCGCAGCAGCCGGGGGTCGGTGTCTCGGGGCACGCCCCATGGTGACAACGGAAGCGCGTCAATGACCAGCCACAAAGTGTTGGACACCTCACAGACACCCGGTTCAGGGTGTGTACATGCCGAACTCGTCCACCGGACCCGCCCCCCTCCCGCCGCCCGCGGCGGAGTGCGGAGAGCCGGCCACCGCTTCCCGCGGCCGGCCTTCCGGCCGCGGGAGGCGCGCCGCGCGCACACACTGGTTCACGCCCTACGTGCGGCTGTTCACACCGCCGGGGACGCGGGCGTTCGCCTTCGCGGGCCTGATCGCCCGGCTGCCGATGGGGATGCTGAACATCAGCGCGGTCATCATGATCGCCACCACCCGCGGCTCGTACGCCCTGGCCGGAGCCGTCACCGCCACCGGTCTGGTCGCCACCGCCCTCCTGGCGCCGCTGGTCGCACGGCTGGCGGACCGTCTCGGACAGGCCCGGACGGCCGTCCCCGCGGCGTGCCTGTCCGCGGCTGCCTCGCTGACGCTGCTGCTGTGCGTGCGGTACGACGCCCCCGACTGGACGCTGTTCGCCGCCCACGCGGCCGGCTCCACCGCTCCCAACACCGGCGGCATGGCCCGGGCCCGCTGGGCGCACCTGTACCGCGGCACCTCGCCGGAGGCCGAGGCCGCACGTCACACCGCCAACTCCTTCGAACAGGCCCTCGACGAGCTGTGCTTCATGCTCGGTCCGGTGCTGGCCACCGTCCTGTGCGTCTCGCTCTTCCCGGAGGCCGGCACCCTGACCGCCGCCGTCCTGCTGCTGGGCGGCACCCTGCTGTTCGCCGCGCAGCGCCGCACCGAGCCACCCGTCGCCCCGTACGACGGCCCCGCCCGTGCGACCGCGCTGCTGCGCACCCGGGGCCTGCCGCGGCTGCTGGCCGTCTTCCTCACCACCGGGGCCGTCTTCGGCGCGCTGGAGGTGGTGACCGTGGCGTACGCCGACGGGCTGGGCGACAAGGGCGCGGCGGGGGCCGTGCTCGCCCTCCAGGCCCTTGGCTCGGGCGCGGCCGGACTCGTCTTCGGCACCCTGCGTCCGGCGGGGTCGCCGGAACGGCGCTTCGCGCTCTGCGTGGGCGCGATGGCCGCCCTGATGACGCTGCCGCTGCTCGCCTCGGCCGCCGGCAGCCTGCTGGTGCTGGCCCCCGCGCTGCTGGTCGCCGGAATGGCTACGGCTCCCACGATGGTCACCGGGATGACGCTGGTCCAGCGCCTGACACCGCCCGGCCGGCTGAACGAGGGCATGACCCTGGCCGTCACCGCCCTGCTGGGCGGCGTGGCCGCCGGTTCGGCGGCGGGCGGCTGGGCGGCCGAGCACCTGGGCGGCTCGTGGGGGTACGCGGTCCCGCCGGCGGCGGCCGCTCTCGCGGCCGTCGTGGCGCTGGCCACGGCGCCCATGGCGGTCCGGAGGCGTTGAGCCGGGCCCCGCGAGCGGACGGCACCACCGTCGGAACACGCCCGGGACATGCCGAAGGCCCCGCCGTCCACGGACGGCGGGGCCTTCGGCCCACATGGGGTGAGTGGAGATGGCGGGAATCGAACCCGCGTCCAACGGTGCGGAACCAGGGCTTCTCCGAGCGCAGTCCGCTGTGATTTTCTCGGCCCCGGCGGTCACGCGGACAAGCCGCCGACGGGCCCAGTCACTGTTTGATGTCCCGCCAACCCCCGTGACCGGGGTTAACGGTGAAGTTCCCTAGCTGATGCCAGGATCCAGGGCGGGAACACCCCTGGGCTGACACTTCGCAAGTCGCTGATCAGGCAGCGAGGGCGAAGGAATCGCGCTTGGTGTTGGCGATTATTTTTTCGCGGCACATGGTTAACGAGATCATTGCCGCGTTCCTCGGCTCGCTTCCCCTGCTTCGACAGCCGCTGTCGAAACCGATCATCCCCATGTTCATTTGACAAGCTCACCCGGCCTGAACCGGGCGGCGCTGGTGCCATTGTACGGGTCAACGCGGAAGGCCGCCAACGTGTTCCCGGCGGGGAGTCGTCCGGCCGGATCGCGCCCGGATCACGCGGAGGCCCGTACGCACAGTCCAACAGCACCCGGCCGGGGACTGTTCCCGGACCGTCTCCGGCCGCCCGCGCCCCCGGGCGTCAGGCCCGCCGGCGGCGGCGGGCCGCCGAGACCGCGCGCTCGGCCTCGCGGCGGTCCTGCTTCTCCCGCAGCGCGTGCCGCTTGTCGTACTCCCTCTTGCCGCGCGCCAGCGCGATCTCGACCTTGGCGCGGCCGTCCTTGAAGTACAGCTGGAGCGGGACCAGCGTCAGGCCGGACTCCTGGAGCCTGCCGATCAGCTTGTCGATCTCGGCGCGGTGCATCAGCAGCTTCCGCTTGCGCCGCGCGCTGTGGTTGGTCCACGTCCCCTGGCTGTACTCGGGGACGTGCACGTTGTGCAGCCACACCTCACCGCCGTCGAGCTGGGCGAAGCCGTCCACCAGTGACGCCCGCCCCTGCCGCAGCGACTTCACCTCGGTACCGGTCAGCACCAGCCCGCACTCGTAGGTGTCGATGATGAGGTAGTCGTGCCGCGCCTTCTTGTTCTGCGCGATGAGTTTGCGCCCCGTCTCTTTAGCCATAACCCCGCCATTGTTCCACTACGACCGGGTGGCGAGGCCACTCAATACCGTGCGGGCCTCCTCCTGCGCGTCCTGCCCCGGCCGCACCTCCAGGTCCGGGAGCAGTCCCCCTTCCTCCAGGGTCCGCCCGCCGGGAGTGGTGTAGTGGCCGACGGTCAGCTCGGCGACCGAGCCGTCCGGCTGCTCCCTCGGCTCCTGGACCGAGCCCTTGCCGAAGGTGCGGGTGCCGACGACGACCGCCCGGCCGCGGTCCTGGAGGGCGCCGGCCAGGAGCTCGGCGGCGCTCATCGTGCCGCCGTCGACCAGCACCACCAGGGGGGAGGCGGTGTTCCCGCCGGGCTCGGCGTGCAGCGCGCGCTCGGTGTCGCCGTCCCCGTACGTGGCCACCAGACCGCCGTCGAGGAAGACGGAGGCGGCCTCGGCGGCCTCCGCGACCAGACCGCCGGGGTTGCCGCGCAGGTCGAGCAGCACCCCCCCGCCGCGGGGGAGGTCCTCGACCGCTCGCCGCAGCTGCTCACCCGTGCCCCTGGTGAACGAGTCGATCCTGACGCGGGCGGCGCCGGCGGCCGGACCGTCCGGGTCCGCCGGCCCGTCCGCGTCCAGGGGGGTGACGGTGACGGTCTCGACGCTGAGCCGGGACCGCTCCAGGCCCTCCTCCCACTCCAGGCCCCCGCGGCTCAGGCCGAGGACGACCCGGCTGCCGGGCGGGGCCCCCTCTCCCGGAGCGCCGCCGCGCAGCAGGGCCACCACCTCGGTGACGGGGCGGCCCCCGGTCCCGGTGCCGTCGACGGTGACCAGCCGGTCCCCGGCTCGTACGCCCGCCTCGGCGGCGGGGCTGCCGGGCTGGACGCGGACGACCTCGATCCGGTCGGCGTCCGTGCGGCGCACGGAGACGCCCACACCGACGTACCGGCCGTCCAGGGACTGCCGCAGCCCCTCGTACTCGCGGGCGGTGTACGCGGCGGCCCAGCGGTCCCCGCTGCGGCTGACCAGTTCCTCGGCGTCGTGCACGGTGTCCCCGTACGGCGGGGTCCCCTCCCCCGCCGCCTCACCGGCCGGTCCAGGACTCACGGAGGTACCGCCACTCTCGGTGACGTCATCCCACGATTCGGTGACGGCCCCGGCCCCCAGCACGGCCACGAAGACCAGCGTCAGTCCCGCCCCCCGGAGGACGCGGCGGGACCGGCTTCCGCCCTCCGGGACCCGGACCGCGGCCCGGGCGGAACCGTGGGGGACGAGCTTCGACGTACCCGACATGCTGCGGAGTCTAGGACACGGGCGGATGCCGCACGGGAGGTTGCACGGACGGCCGTGGCGTCCTGCGTCACACCACGAGCGCGCCCGGGGGCGTCCGGACGGCCCCCGGGCACTCCCGCCGCGCGATCACATCACACCTTCAGGTACTTACGCAGCGTGATGAAGGCGGCCAGGGCGGGCATCAGCACACCGACCACGAACACCAGCGGGAGCACCTTGAGCAGCGCGTCCCAGCCGATGAAGTCGATCAGCGGCATCTGCTCGGCCAGCGACAGGCCGGCGTCGATGAGGAAGTAACGGCCGACGACCAGCAGCACCGCGGCGCCGATCGCGCCCAGCAGGCCCGCGAACGCGGCCTCCGCGATGAACGGCATCTGGATGTAGAAGCTGGAGGCGCCCACCAGCCGCATGATCCCCGTCTCCCTGCGCCTGCTGAACGCCGCCACCCGCACGGTGTTGACGATCAGCAGCAGGGCGACGACCAGCATCAGTCCCATCAGCCCGAGGGCCGCGAAGTTCATGCCCTCCAGCATCCGGAAGAGGTTCTCCAGCAGGTTCCGCTGGTCCTGCACCTCCTGGACCCCCTCGCGGCCGGAGAAGGCGGTGCTGATGACCTCGAACTTGGTCGGGTCCTTCAGCTTGACCCGGTAGGACTCCTGCATCTGGTCCGGGGTCAGCGAGTCGGCCAGCGGGGAGTCCTCGAACTGCTCCCGGTAGTGCTTGTACGCCTGCTCGGCGGACTCGTGGTAGACCGTCTCCACTATGCCGAGCTTGTCGAGGTCCGCCTTGATCTGGCGCTTCTGCTGCGCGGTGACCGCCCCCTTGGCGCAGTTGGGGTCGGACTCGGCGTCGTTCTCGTTGCAGAGGTAGATCGACACCTGGACCTTGTCGTACCAGAACCCCTTCATGCTGTTCACCTGTTCACGGGCGAGCAGCGCACCGCCGAGCAGAGCCAGCGACAGGGCGACGGAGACGATCACCGCGAAGGTCATCGTGAGGTTGCGGCGGAGACCGACGCCGATCTCCGACAGTACGAACTGGGCGCGCATGGCGTCCTTTCAGTGCTGGTAGCCGTAGACACCGCGCGACTGGTCGCGCACGAGACGGCCCTTTTCTAGTTCGATCACGCGCTTGCGCATCTGGTCGACGATCTGCTGGTCGTGGGTGGCCATGACCACGGTCGCCCCGGTGCGGTTGATCCGGTCCAGCAGCTTCATGATGCCGACCGAGGTCTGCGGGTCGAGGTTGCCGGTGGGCTCGTCGGCGATCAGCAGCTTCGGCTTGTTGACGAACGCGCGGGCGATGGCCACCCGCTGCTGCTCACCGCCGGACAGCTCGCCGGGCATCCGGTCCTCCTTGCCCGCCAGACCGACCAGATCGAGCACCTGGGGAACGGACTTGCGGATGTCGCCGCGCGACCGGCCGATCACCTCCAGGGCGAAGGCGACGTTCTCCCCGACCGTCTTGTTGGGGAGCAGCCGGAAGTCCTGGAAGACCGTGCCGACCTGGCGGCGCATGTGCGGCACCTTCCAGTTGGACAGGCGGGCGAGGTCCTTGCCGAGGACGTGCACCTGCCCGTGGCTGGCACGCTCCTCCCGCAGGATCAGCCGCAGGAAGGTGGACTTGCCGGAGCCGGACGAGCCCACCAGGAAGACGAACTCACCACGCTCGACCTCCAGCGAGACGTCGCGGAGGGCGGGGCGGTTCTGCTTGGGGTAGAACTTCGAGACGTTGTCGAATCGGATCACGGATTTACACCACGTCGACCTGGGTAGGGGCAGCGGAAGCCGCGGAGTGGATCCCCGTCGGTGTGGTGACCCTACGCGAATCCGCGCGGGGCCCGCAGTCGGCGTCCGCGGTTGGGGATTTTGTCCTGCGGCACACCGGGGGCAAATCGGGCATCGGCCACGACTTTCTGCGCTCCCGGCCCGGTACTGGCACAGTGGAGGCAGGGCTTCCGGTCCGCGGGGGCGGAGGCGGGAACAGAAGGCCGTCCGGCGGCGTTGGCGTTGCATAAGGAGGACATCGCATGACGTGCGACCGACTGGTGTGCGCCAACTGCGCGGGGCCGGTGAGCGAGGGGCGTTGCCCGGTGTGCCGCGCGCACCGTGAGCGGCTGCACCGGGAGAGCGGGCCGTTCTCCCTGGGTCTCCTCTCCCCAGCCGCGCTGGCGGCACTGCTGCTGACCCTGATCGCCGTGGCCCTGCTGGCTCGCCAGGCCGCCGTATAGACCATCTCGGCCGCCTCGCGCGGGCCGTGCGGTGCGTGTACGCCGCGGCCCGCGGGGGACGTGCGGGCCGCATGAGAGGCCCGGGACGCCGGATGCGTCCCGGGCCTCTCACATGCGCTGTTCCTGTGTACCGTCACGCGTTGTCACACGCGGGCGGCGCCGCGCCGTTCGCTCAGGCGACGTTGTCGCGGTTCGCCAGGCGCGGCATCAGGCGGAAGCCGACACCGCCGGCGATCATCGTGGCCGCCCCGATCAGCAGGAAGGTCGTCTCGGTGGCACCGGTCTCGGCCAGTTCCTCCTTCGGCTTCTCCTGGCTGACCGGCCTGGTGCCGACGGAGTCGGTGTCGGGGCCGCAGTCCACGGTGGACTCGTCGAGGATGCAGGTGTTCGGGCCCCCGTCCCCGCCGCCGGTGGTGGTGGTGTCCTGGCCACCGGTGGAGCCGCCGTCACCGCCGGTCGAGCCGCCGTTGCCGCTCGTGGAACCGTTGCTGGTCGATCCCTCGGAGGCGCCGCCCTCACTGGTCGCACCTTCCGAGGTGGCACCCTCGGTGGTGGCGCCCTCACTGGTCGCACCCTCGGAGGTGGCACCCTCGGAGGTGGCACCCTCGGAGGTGGCGCCCTCACTGGTCGCACCTTCCGAGGTGGCACCCTCGGAGGTGGCGCCCTCACTGGTCGCACCCTCGGAGGTGGCACCCTCGGAGGTGGCACCCTCGGAGGTGGCACCCTCGGAGGTGGCACCCTCGGAGGTGGCACCCTCGGTCAGCCCTTCGCTGACTCCCTGGATGACACCCTCGCTGTCGCCACCGCCGTTGGTCCCGCCCTCAGTGCCGCTCATGACGCTCAGTCCGGCGTCCACGCCCACGGCCGAGGCCGTGCCGACGGCCGTCAGCGACACACCCGCGAGGAACACCGCACCCGCGGCGACCCGCGCGACGCGCACCCGCGTCCTGGAATTTGTCATATGCCAACTACCCCCAGTAGTGGTCTTCGTCAGTGGGGCAGCCGTGCGGAGCTTCCTGCGTGCCGGGGTCCGTCGTGTCGAGCCGGCGACCGATCAGCGGTCGGGCTCCGTCCACCCCCGTACCTACGCGCCCCGAACACGCGCGTGCCGGCCAGAATGCTTTCCCAGCCCCGACACCGCCGTCAAGCCGGACCAACCCGAAATGTCCGCGGTGGGCGGGTAGTTGGGACTCGGGCGGGCCGGGTTGTGACAGAACCGGCACACAGGAGGGGGAGCTTCCGGGAGAACCCGTTCACGGCGGGCCCGCCGAGGGGCGGTCGCGGGTCAGCCGGCGCTCTGCTGCTCCTGCTGCTTGCGCCAGCGGATGCCCGCCTCCAGGAAGCCGTCGATGTCGCCGTCGAGGACGGACTGGGGGTTGCCGACCTCGTGCTCGGTGCGCAGGTCCTTGACCATCTGGTACGGCTGGAGGACGTACGAACGCATCTGGTTGCCCCAGGAGTTGCCGCCGTCGCCCTTGAGGGCGTCCATCTTGGCCTGCTCCTCGGCCCGGCGGTGCGCCAGGAGGCGGGCCTGGAGCACGCGCATGGCGGCGGCGCGGTTCTGGATCTGGGACTTCTCGTTCTGGCAGGAGACGACGATGCCGGTCGGGATGTGCGTCATCCGGACCGCGGAGTCGGTGGTGTTGACCGACTGGCCGCCGGGACCGGAGGAGCGGAAGACGTCGACGCGGATCTCGTTCTCGGGGATCTCGATGTGGTCGGTCTGCTCGACCACCGGCATCACCTCGACGCCCGCGAAGGACGTCTGGCGGCGGCCCTGGTTGTCGTAGGGCGAGATGCGCACCATGCGGTGAGTGCCCTGCTCGACGGAGAGGGTGCCGTAGGCGTAGGGGGCCTTGACGGAGAAGGTGGCGGACTTGATGCCCGCCTCCTCCGCGTACGAGGTGTCCAGGACCTCGGTCGGGTAGCCCCTGCGCTCGGCCCAGCGCAGGTACATGCGCATCAGCTGCTCGGCGAAGTCGGCGGCGTCCACGCCGCCGGCCTCCGCGCGGACGCTGACCATGGCCTCGCGGGGGTCGTACTCGCCGGACAGGAGGGTACGGACCTCCAGCTCGTCCACGGCCTTCTGGACGGCCCGCAGCTCGCTCTCCGCCTCGGTGCGCGTGTCCGCGTCGTCCTCGGCCTCGGCCAGTTCGAACAGGACCTCCAGATCGTCGATCCGGCCGTGCAGCTCCTCCACCCTGCGGACCTGCGCCTGGAGCAGGGACAGCTTGCTGGTCACCCGCTGGGCGTTCTCGGTGTCGTTCCACAGGGCCGGGTCCGCCGCCTGCTCTTCGAGCACGGCGATCTCGGCCCTCAGCTTCTCGAGGTCCAGGACGGCCTCGATCGACTCCATGGTCGAGGTGAGGGACTTCAGTGCTTCGGATACGTCGACGACTGCCACGCCCTCCAGACTAACGGTTGCCAGGATCTTTGCCTCCGCCCCGTCGAACGGGGGCCGGACGGCCGGTGACGGGGCCCTTGTCCGGCACCGTGGAGCCGCCCGCCGGGGGACGCCTCAGGGCCTCTCAGGGTTCCTCGGGACGCTCCTCCTCGCTCTGCGAGGGAACCACGGGGCCGCCGCCGCCCTCGCCGCCGCCGGACAGGGCCAGCCAGCCGCCGATGCCGAGCGCGGCGGCGAGGGCCGTGGCCGTGACGCCCTGCCTGACCCTGCGGCGTCGCTCGGCCGCCCGGTGGCGGGCGGATC
>NZ_JBXUOY010000131.1:0-13956 GCF_057196705.1 Streptomyces sp. ATLC9
CCCCCGCTGGCGGACCGGAGCCGCCCGCGCCCCGGGCCGCCGGCGGCCCCCCCGGCCCTCCCCCAGCCCCCGGCTGCTACTTCTTGCCCCGGTTCTTCACAGCCCGTTCCGCGGCCTGCGGCTGCTCGACCGACCAGCGCTCTGACCTGCGGCTGAGCCGTCAAAGGTTGTCATCGCTGGTCGCCCCTGGCCACCCTTCCACGGCCCAGCGACGGCCCAGCATGTTGTGCAGACGGCCCTACCTGACTCGACCGGCCAGCGTCCGGAGCACCGCCCCCACCGTCAGCAGGTGAGTACGTTCTGTGGACGAATCCGGCTCGCTGTGCCTGGGGCGATAGTGTCCAAGGGTGGCAACTCTCGCGCTCTTCGGCACCGACAGCCTCGCCCTTCCCAAGTCTCTGCAGGAGGCCGTGGAACACGGCGAGGTGTTCACCCGTGGCTGGGTGGTCGAGCTGATCCTGGACCTGATCGGCTACACGCCGGACAAGGACCTGTGCGACACCAAGCTGATCGAGCCGGCCTGTGGCGGCGGCGCGTTCCTGGGTGTCATCGCCTCCCGCGTAAGCGTCTCCTGCCGCGCCCACGGACGTCCCCTCACCGACGCGACCGGGGCGGTTCGGGCTTTCGATCTGCTGGACCACAACGTGGAGCGGAGCCGGACCCTGATCACGCGCGCACTGCAAGACGGGGGCTGGGGCTCAGCCGACGCCGAGCAGATCGCCGCGGCATGGGTGCGCCAGGGCGACTACCTGCTTCAGGCCGACTCCGACCACCGCGCCGACTACGTCGTTGGCAACCCTCCCTACATCCGGCTGGAAGACGTCCCCGACGACCGCATGGCCGCCTACCGGGACGCCTGCCCCACCATGAGCGGCCGGGCCGACATCTACATCGGTTTCCACGAGACCGCCCTGCGCAGCCTCGCCCCGGGTGGCCGCCTCGGCTTCATCTGCGCCGACCGCTGGATGCGCAACCAGTACGGCCGCGCCCTGCGCCGCCTGGTGACCCGCGGCTTCAGCATGGACCTGGTGTTGACCATGCACGACGTGGACGCCTTCGACGAGCAGGTCTCCGCGTACCCGGCGATCACGGTCATCTCCAACCGCCGCCAGGGGTCAGCCGTCGTCGCCGACACCACACGGGCCTTCGACGCCGCGCGGTCCCGCGACTTCGCCGCCTGGTGCCGGTCCGGGGCCCGTGAGCAGATCGACGCGGAAGCCTTCCAGGCCGTGCGCCTGCCGCACTGGTTCCCCGGGGAGGAGTCCTGGCCGGCGGCTTCCCCGGCCCGGCTGGCGATGCTGGAAGACCTCACCAAGCGCTTCGGGCTGCTGGAGGACCCCCGCACCGGGACACGTGTCGGCATCGGAGTCGCCACCGGCGCGGACAAGGTGTTCCTCACGCAGGACGCCGCCGCGGTCGAACCCGATCGGCTGCTGCCGATGGCGATGGTCCGCGACACCACCAGCGGCACCCTCGACTGGGGCGGCACCTACCTGGTCAACCCGTGGAGCACGGACGGCGACCTGGTCGACCTCGGCGCCTACCCCCGGCTCGCCTCCTACCTCGACAGGCACGGGGACGCCCTGCGCAAGCGGTACGTGGCGGTCAAGCAGCCCCACCGCTGGTACAAGACGATCGACAAGGTCGACGCCCGCCTCACCCGCCGACCCAAGCTGCTCTTCCCGGACATGAAGTTGACGATCCATCCGGTCCTCGACGAAGGCGGCCTGTACCCTCACCACAACCTGTACTACATCGTCTCGGACACCTGGGATCTGCGTGTTCTCGGCGGCCTGCTGCTGTCCGGGATCGCCCAGGCGTTCGTGGAGGCCTACGCGGTCCGGATGCGCGGGGGAACCCTTCGCTTCCAGGCCCAGTACCTCCGTAAGATCCGTGTTCCCGAACCGGAGGCGATCGACGAGCGGGACAGGGCCGCGCTCGCGGACGCCTTCGACCGCCGGGACGTGGAGGCTGCCACCGAGGCCGCGCTGCGCGTGTACGGACTTGCCGAACTGCCCGGGTAGGAGAAGCCGACGGTGACAGTCACCCGCCAGGACTTCGAGGACGCCATAGCCGCCTACTGGGGAGCCAAGCAGACGCAGGGCGAGCAGTCCGTGATCCGGGACGCGGTGGGCGCAGGCACCGCGGGCACCGTGCGGGGCGGCAAGCACTTCGACGCCATCGCCACCCTCCTGGCCAAGTTCTTCCTCGAAGCCGGTTACCCGCCCGAGAGCATCCGCGTCACCAAGTCCCAGGGACTCGCCCTGCCCGGCTACTACCGGCCGCAGAAGCAATGGGACGTCGTGGTCGTCCACGAAGGCGTCCTCATCGCGGCCTTCGAACTCAAAGGACTGGGCGGGCCGTCGTACGGCAACAACTACAACAACCGGGTCGAAGAAGCCCTCGGCAGCGCCGTCGACCTGCGCCGCGCGGCCCTGGCGGAGCTGTTCCCGAAGGAGAAGCCCTGGCTCGGCTACTTCTTCATCATGCAGGACGGCCAGGGGTCACGGTCTCCGGTCAAGATCGCAGAGGCCGGCCTGCCGGTCGACGACATGTGGCACGGCACCTCGTACCAGGACCGCTTCGGGATCTTCTGCCAACGGCTCGTCGACGAACAGCTCTACGACGCCGTCTGCTACGTGACCTCCTCACTGGAGAACCCGAGCCCGATCGAGCCGGTCGACAGCCTCGACTGGCGCCACTTCGCCGCGGCCGTGAACGCCCGCCTCGCCTACCTGAAGAGCCTCGGCCTCCCCGGGTAGTTGACGACACGCTCCCCCTCTGTCCATCCCCAAGCGACACCTGACTCGTAAGTCCGATCGCCGGGCCGCGTGGCCTGCTCGGTGATCACGTTCCTGACGGCGTCCGGTCCTCAGAGAGCTCACTCGGTCTGTTGCTGTCCACGGACGTTGATGTCAACTTCTGGCTCGGACGGCCCCCGGACGGCCCAGAGGTAGCAACGAGCCCTCTACCAGCAGAGAACCTGCTGGTAGAGGGCTCCTTCAGCACTTCGGACTACTTCTTGCCCTGGTTCTTCACGGCCTCGATGGCGGCCTTGGCCGCGTCCGGGTCGAGGTAGGTGCCGCCCGGGTTGACCGGGTGGAAGTCGGCGTCCAGGTCGTAGGACAGCGGGATGCCGGTGGGGATGTTCAGGCCCGCGATGTCGGCGTCGGAGACACCGTCGAGGTGCTTGACCAGCGCGCGGAGGCTGTTGCCGTGCGCGGCGATCAGGACGGTGCGGCCGGTGATCAGGTCCGGGACGATCGAGTCGTACCAGTACGGCATCATCCGGATCACCACGTCCTTGAGGCACTCGGTGCGCGGACGCAGCTCGCTGGGGATCATCGCGTAGCGCGGGTCGTCGCTCTGCGACCACTCGGCGCCGTCCTCCAGGACCGGCGGCGGGACGTCGTAGGAGCGGCGCCACCGCATGAACTGCTCTTCGCCGAACTCGTCGCGGATCTGCGCCTTGTTCTTGCCCTGGAGCGCGCCGTAGTGGCGCTCGTTGAGGCGCCAGGAGCGGCGGACGGGGATCCAGAGGCGGTCGGCGGTCTCCAGGGCGAGCTGCGCGGTGCGGATGGCGCGCTTCTGGAGGGAGGTGTGCACGATGTCGGGGAGCAGGCCGGCGTCCCTGAGCAGCTCACCGCCGCGGGCCGCCTCCTTCTCGCCCTTCTCGGTCAGATTGACGTCCACCCAGCCGGTGAACAGGTTCTTCGCGTTCCACTCGCTCTCGCCGTGGCGGAGGAGGATCAGCTTGTACGGTGCGTCGGCCATGGGCCCGAGCCTAGTAGACGTCCGGTGGGCGGGGCCGGGGCGGCCGACTGGCGAGACTACCCGCCGGTATCCCCCCTGCCCGGCCGGGGGCGGGGCAGGGAGAGAGGGGGCGGGGTCAGGCGGCCCGCAGGGCCTCCAGCGCCGTGCGGATGGCCGCCGTGGCGCCGGGGGCGAGCAGGACGGAGTAGTGGTTGGCGCCGGGCACGCACCGTACGGTCACCCCGCCGCCGTGCCCTGGGCCGAGGCCGGCCGCGGCGAGGCGGCCCTCGTCGTACAGCCCCTGCGGCTCGTCCAGCATGCCGCGTTCGGCCCACAGCAGGGTCACGGGCACCCCGGCCGAGGCGGCGTTCCGCACCGCCGCGAGGGTCTCCGGGCCGGCCAGGACGTCCGCCCCGTCGGCCCGTACCGCCTCCAGCACGCAGCTGCTGCGCAGCTCCGGCTCCCGTCCCACCAGATCGCGGTCGATGTAGGCCCGGACGTCGTCGTTCCAGTGCGGGCCCAGGGCCGGGTGCTCGCGGAAGAACGCGCGGTACGCCTCCCGGTCGGGGAAGGTCATCGACAGCCGCCGCATCGCCGGGCCGATCACGGCCTCCAGCAGCTCGTCGATGTCCGTTCCCCCGGGGGCGGGGAAGCCCACGCCGCCGTCCACCAGCACCGCGCCCGCGATCCGGTCCGGGTGGCGGGCCGCCGTCAGCGCGGCGACGAAGGCGCCCATGGAGTGGCCGACCAGCACCGCGCGCTCCTCGCCCAGGTGGTCCAGGAGGGCGATGACGTCCTCGGTGTGGGCGGCGAGCCCGTACGGCCCCGGGAGCGCGGCGCTGCGCGCCCGGCCGCGCAGGTCGGGGGCGTACAGCGGGGTGTCCTCGCCCAGGGCGGCGGCCAGGGACGCGAAGGAGCGGCCGTTGGCGGTGATGCCGTGCAGGGCGATCACCGGCTGCCCGGCGCCGGGCCACCGCGAGACGGCCAGCTCTCCTCCGCGCACCGGGACGGCCGTCTCCTGCGCGGTACGTGCGGTACGTGCGGTCGTCGCCGGGTCCGTGGCCGGGTCCGTCATCGGGTCTCCTCTCCCCTCCGCCAGGTCAGCGAGCGCCGTATCGAGGCGATGCCGCCCGGGGCCGCGTACACGGCGATCACGAACAGCGTGCCGAGGACGACCATCGGCTCCGACAGCGGCGCGCGCAGGATACCCGGCAGCCCGTGCACCAGGTCCGAGCTCGCCAGCACCGCCAGCCGCTGGTCGAGGAAGGTGAACAGCACCCCGCCGATCAGCGGGCCCCAGCGGGTGCCGCTGCCGCCCAGGACGACCATCACCAGCAGGGTGAGGGTGAACTCCGGGGTGCTGGAGCGCGGGGTGGCACCCGCCGTGACCAGCAGGTGCATCGCGCCGCCCAGCACGCCGAGGGCGGAGGCCAGGACGAAGACGCCGAGCTTGTGGCGGAACGGGTCGTAGCCGAGGACGGAGACCCGCTGCTCGTTGTCGCGGATGCCCTGCCAGACCCTGCCGACCGGCCGGGACACGGCCGTCCACACCACGGCGGCCGTCAGGGCGAGGTAGGCCAGGGCCAGCCAGTAGACGTTCGCGGTGTTCTGCACGCCGACCAGCGCGTCGGGTATTCCGCCGGTGTGCAGCGGCAGGCCCTCCTCGCCGCCGGTGAGGCCGCCCGGGTTGCGCTGCACCCAGATCGAGCCGGCCTGGGCGAAGGCGAGAGTGACCATGGCGAAGCCGATGCCGCCCAGGGCCAGTCCGCGCAGCGAGACGGCGCCCAGGAGGACGGCGGCGGCCGTGCCGCCGGCCAGGGCCAGGCCGATGGCGGGGAGGAGTCCCAGGCCCAGTCCGGTCATGGCGAGCTGGGTGCCGTAGGCGCCGCCGGCGACGTAGAGGGCGTGGCCGAAGGAGAGCAGGCCGGTGCGGCCGAACATCAGGTCGTAGCCGAGGGCGAGTCCGCCGAACACCAGGCACAGGGCGAGCAGTTGAAGCGATCCGGGCGAGTTGACCGGGCCGTCGAGCAGTACCGGGATCTCCAGGGCGGAGTACGGCAGCAGGGCCAGTACGACCAGTACGGCGGCCGGTGCGGCCGCCCCCCGCCACCGGCGGACGGGCCGGGCCGCGGGGCCGGACGATCCGCCGGGTCCGGTGGCGGCGGACGCGGGCCGCTCGCCGGAGGAGGGCGGTGCGGCGGCCCGGGCGGCCTGTGAGGTCTGTGAGGCCGGGGAGGCTGTCATGCGACTCCTCCTGCGAGTCGGGGGGCGGGGCGGGCGAGGACGACGGCCGCGAGCAGTACGACGACGGCGAAGTCGCCGTAGCCGTCGGCGTAGTAGTTGGCGTACTGCTGCACCAGGCCGACGGCGAGCGCGGAGAGCGCCACGCCGGGGATGGAGCCCATGCCGCCGATGACCACCACGACGAAGGCGAACACCAGCAGCGAGGTGCCCTGGTGGGGGGAGAGCGAGCCGAAGTAGAGCCCGCCGAGGACGCCCGCCAGTCCGGCGAGGGCGCCGCCGATGGCGAAGACGAGGGTGAAGGCGCGGGTGACGTCGATGCCCAGGGCGGTGACCATCGCCCGGTCCTCCACGCCCGCCCGCACGATCAGTCCGTAGCGGGTGCGGGACAGGAAGAGGTTGACGGCCGCCAGTACCACGAGGGCCGCCGCGATCAGCACGAAGCGGCTGACCGGCACCTGCGCGCCCAGCACCGGGACGGTGCCCGACAGCGCGTCGGGGACGGGGAAGGGGCGGGAGTCCGCGCCCCAGACGGCCTGGACGAGCGCGGGAACGGCCAGTGAGAGGCCGACGGTGACCAGGATCTGCTCGCGGGGGCGCCCGTAGAGGCGGCGGATGAGGACGAGCTCGACGACGATCGCCAGCAGCGCGCCGGTAGCGGTGCCGACCAGCGCGGCCAGCGCCAGCCCGCCCGTGCCGCCGACGGTCTCGGCGGTGCGCCAGGCCGCGTACGCCGAGACGGTGAGGAAGGCGCCGTGGGCGAAGTTGAGGACGTCCATCAGGCCGAAGATCAGGGCGAGGCCGGAGGCGATGAGGAAGTACAGGGCGCCCAGGCCCAGTCCGGTCAGGGTGAGCAGGACCAGCGTGCTCATCAGGTGGCCTCCTTGGTCGCGTGCTCGCGCTGTCCCTGCGCCCCGGACTGTCCCTCGGGCCGCTCCGGCCGCTCCGGCCGCTCCGGCCGCTCCGGCCGCTCCGGCCGCTCGTGGCGGCCGACGCCGAGCAGACTCGTGGTGCGCTCGCGGTCGGCGAGGAGTCCGGCCGCGTCGCCGGTGTGGACGGTGCGGCCCGCGTCCAGCACCACCGCGTCGTGCGCCAGGCGGCGTACGACGGCCAGGTTCTGCTCGACGAGCAGCACGGGGACGCGTTCGGCGGCGCGCCGGAGCACCTCGGCGACCTCGGTGACGACGCGGGGCGCGAGTCCCTTGGTCGGCTCGTCGACGATGACCAGGCGGTTGTCGTTGAGCAGGGCACGGGCGAGGGCGACCATCTGCTGCTGGCCGCCGGAGAGGGTGCCCGCCCGCTGCGTGCGCCGGGCCTTCAGCTCGGGGAAGAGGTCGTGGACGAGGTCGTAGTGGTGGGGTCCGCCGGCGCGTTCGGCGAGGGCGAGGTTCTCGGCGACGGTGAGGGAGCCGAACACCCCGCGGTCCTCGGGCACGTAGCCGACGCCGCGCCGTACCACGGTGTGGGTGCGGTGGCCGGTGACGTCCTCGCCGTCCAGGCGGACGGTGCCGCCGGTGACCTCGCCCTCCTCGGGCAGCAGGCCCAGCACGGCGCGGACCGTGGTGGTCTTGCCCACTCCGTTCCGGCCCAGCAGGGCGGTGGTGCCGGTGGGCGCGACGTCGAAGCCGACACCCTGGAGGATGGCGGACTGCCCGATGCGCACCCGCAGGTCGCGCACGGACAGGATGGGGTGCGGTGCGGGATCCGGTGCGGGGTTCGCGCTCACAGTTCCTCCCCCACGTACGCCTCCTGGACGGCCGGGTCGGCCATCACCGCGCCGGGGGTTCCGACGGCCAGCAGGGTCCCGTGATGCATCACGGCCACCCGGTCGGCGAGGCCGAGCAGGATGTCCATGTGGTGCTCGACCATCAGCACGGTGCGTCCCTCGGTGCGGTGGAGGGTGCGGATGACGTCGGTCAGCTCGCCGACCTCCTCGGCCGCGACGCCCGCCATGGGCTCGTCCAGGAGCATCAGGCGGGGGTCGCCCGGGGAGGAGCCGCCCTGCGCGAGGGTGGGGGCGAGCAGCACGGCGAGCTCCAGCTTGCGCTTGTCGCCGTGGGACAGGCCCCCGGCGAGGTCGTCGGCGCGTTGGGCGAGCCGTACGCGCTCCAGTACGGCCCGTACGCCCTTCCCGTCCTCCGCGACCCGCTTCGCGCCGGCCGCGCGGGCGGCCAGGGCGACGTGCTCGGCGACGGTCATGGTCGGGAAGACGGAGGAGGACTGGAAGGTGCGGCCCAGCCCGCGGCGGGCGCGGCGGTGGGGCGGCAGGCCGGTGATGTCGGCGCCGTCCAGCCGGACGGCGCCCGCGGTGGGGCGGGTGATGCCGGAGACGAGGTTGAACAGGGATGTCTTGCCGGCGCCGTTGGGTCCGATGACGGCGACGAACTCGCCTTCCTCCACGGCCAGTGCGACCCCGTCGACGATGGTCGCCGCACCGACGGACCAGCTCAGCCCGCTCAGTTCGAGGACAGGTGTCACCGCCGTCAGCCGATCTTCCGCTCGGCGGGGGCGACCGCCTGTGCGTCGACGGTGAGGGCCACCTTCGGCGCGTCGCCGTCGAACTCCGCCTGGAACATGGGCTGGAGCAGGGCGTGGTCACCCGCGCGGACGGTGTTCTCGCCCTTGACGCCCGCGAAGGTGTGGCCCTCCAGGGCCTCGACCATGGCGTCGGTGTCGCCGTCGGCGCCGGCCTCGCGGACGGCGTGGGCGACCATCTGCGCGGCGTTGAAGCCGTCGGGCGTGAACAGGTCGGTCTTCCAGCCCTTCTTCCCGAAGTACTCCTCGACGGCCTTCGCCTCGGGGGTGTCGACGGCGTCGGGCACGTAGTGGGCCAGGAGGGTGATCTTGTCGCGGGCCTTGCCGAAGAGGGGGTAGCCGGCACGGGTGTCGAGCCCGGTGACGACGGTGGCGGCGTCGAGCACGCCCTGCTGGTCGAGGGTGGTCCACATCGACTGGGCGGTGTCGCCGGCCCAGGCGACGAAGACCATGTCGGGCTTCGCGGCCTTGACCTTGGTGGCGGTCGGGGTGAGGTCGGTGGCGCTGGGCGGGGCGAGGACGGACTCCACGGTGATGCCGCCGGCGCCGAGCACGCTCTCCACGGCGGCGACGTTGGCCTGGCCGAAGGCGTTGTCCTGGGCGAGGACGACGACCTTCTTCCCCTTGCCGCCCTCGCCGTCGTCCTGCTTCACGAGGATCTGCTGTGCGGTGGCGACGTCCTGGAAGGTCTGGCGCCCGGAGCGGAAGGTGTACTTGTTGGCGCCGGTGAGGGCGTCGGTGGCGGCGGGGCCGGAGATGTAGAGCATCTTGTTCTGGGCGGCGACCGGCGCGATCTGGGTGGCGACGCCTGAAGCGGCCGTGCCGACGATGATCCGCACACCCTGGCCGGCGCTCTTCTTGGCCAGCGAGACACCCTTGGCGGGGTCGCCGCCGTCGTCGTACCTGCTGACCTTGATCTCGACGCCGTCGATCCTGCCCGTACCGCCGGTGACGTGGTCCAGACCCGCCTCGAAGCCCTGGAGGTACTGCTCGCCGTAGGAGGCCAGCGGCCCGCTGGTGGAGGTGATCAGGGCGACCTCGACCTCCTCGGCTCCCCCGTCGCCGGAGGCGGCGGTGCCGGGGCTGGAGCATGAGGTGGCGAGTGCGGCTGCCACGGCGGCCGCGGCTAGGGAGGTGATGGCGGGTCTGCGCATGGCGGGAGGGCTCCTCGGCGGGTCGGGTACGGGCCACCGGCGGTCGGCCCGCTCGTGTGGTGATTCCTGGCAGCGTCCGCCCCCCGCGCGTGCACCGGCAATGTCCGTGCCGTACACAGGAAGGGCCCGGCGCATGGGCTCTCGCCACATGTTCGCCGGGGCCTCCCGGTTGCTCGGTGCGGTCCCGCCGGTCCCCCGCCTGACGTCCGCCGGTCCGCCTGTCCGCTCACTCGTCGCGCAGCATGTGCGCGAACGCCTCCAGGTTGCGCGTGGACTCGCCGCGGGAGGTCCGCCAGGCGTACTCCTTGCGGATGGAGGTGGCGAAGCCCATCTCCAGCAGGGTGTTGAACGCACCGTCGGCGTTCTCCACGACCACGCCGAGCAGCCGGTCCACCTCCTCGGGGGTGACGGCCGGCAGCGGCAGCTTCCCCACGAGATAGATGTCACCGAGGCTGTCGAGGGCGTAACCCAGGCCGTACAGGCGGGTGTTGCGCTCCAGCAGCCAGCGGTGGACCTCGGCGTGGTTCTCGTCCGGGCGGCGGACGACGAAGGCGTTGACGGACAGGGAGTGCCCGCCGACGATCAGGGAGCAGGTCGTGGAGAGCTTGCGGGTGCCCGGCAGCGTGACGACGTAGTTGCCGTCGGACGGACTCTCCCACTTCAGCTCGGCCTCACGCAGCGTCCGCTCGATCGCGGCCCTGGCCTTCCCGGTCGCGCCGCCGCCGCTGTTGTCGCGCTTGTCACCCATGTGCCGATCGTAGGTGACGGCGGCGTCCGGCCATCGCCTCGGCGTACACCTCGGCGGTGGTGGCGGCGGCGGTGTCCCAGCCGAAGCCGCTCGCGTGGCGGGCGGCGGCCTCGCCCATGCGGGCCACCAGCTCACGGTCGCCGATCAGGCGCCGCAGGGCGCGCGCGTAGCCGGCCGGCTCGTGGCCGTCGACGAGGAAACCGCTGACCCCGTCGCGCACCGCCACCGGCAGTCCGCCGACGGACGCGGCGACGACGGGGGTGCCGCACGCCTGCGCCTCGACGGCGACCAGCCCGAAGGACTCGCTGTGGGAGGGCATCACCAGCACGCTCGCCGCGCGGTACCAGTCGGCGAGGAGGTCCTGGCCGACCGGCGGATGGAAGCGCACCACGTCGGTGATGCCCAGGCGGGCGGCGAGTTTCTGGAGCTGCTCGGGCTTGGCCAGTCCGCTGCCGCTGGGCCCGCCGACCACGGGGACGACGAGGCGTTCGCGCAGGGCGGGCTCCTCGTCCAGCAGCAGGCGGGTGGCGCGCAGCAGGACATCGGGGGCCTTGAGCGGCTGTATCCGCCCGGCGAACAGGGGCACGAAGGCGTCCTGCGGCAGGCCCAGACGGGCGCGGGCGGCGGCGCGGCCGTCGGCGGGGCGGAAGCGGTCGAGGTTGACGCCGGGGTGGACGACGGCCGTGCGGGCGGGGTCGGCATCATAGTGGCGGACGAGTTCGCCCGCCTCCTCCGCGGTGTTGGCGATGAGCCGGTCGGCGGCCCGTACGATCTGCGTCTCGCCGATGACGCGTGCGGCGGGCTCGGGGGTGTCGCCCGCGGCGAGGGCGGCGTTCTTGACCTTGGCCATGGTGTGCATGGCGTGCACCAGGGGGACCCCCCAGCGTTCGGCGGCGAGCCAGCCGACGTGGCCGGAGAGCCAGTAGTGGGAGTGGACCAGGTCGTAGTGGCCGGGCCGCCGGCTGGCCCAGGCGCGCATCACTCCGTGGGTGAAGGCGCACAGCTGGGCGGGCAGGTCCTCCTTGGCGAGCCCCTCGTAGGGACCGGCGTCCACGTGCCGCACCAGTACGCCGGGGGCCAGCTCGACGGCGGGCGGCAGCCCGCCGCCGGTGGCGCGGGTGAAGATCTCCACCTCGGTGCCCTGAGCGGCGAGCTGCGTGGCCAGCTCGACGATGTAGACGTTCATGCCCCCGGCGTCGCCGGTGCCGGGCTGGTGCAGCGGCGAGGTGTGGACGCTGAGCATGGCCACGCGGCGGGGCCGTCGCGTGAACCGGTGCAGCCGCCGACCGAGCCTGGTGGGATGCGGGCTCACCTGCGCTGCCTCCTCCGGGACGGGACGCCGAGCGACGGTCCGCTCTCTCGGGTCGTCAACACCGGCGCGGGCCGTTCCCTTCCCGTGCCCGGCCGCTTTGCCAAACCGTGACGCGGCCGGGCTCGGAGGCGCGGCGCGGTCCGGGCCCGCGCCGGGCGGCACGCGGCCGGACCGTAGGGTGGCCGGCATGGGCAGGCGTGGGGCGGAGCGGCCCGTGGGGGCCGTCACGCGGGGAACGACGAATCCGAACCGGCTGCGGCGCATGGACCGGTGGATCGCCGCCGTCCACGGACCCGCGCTGCGCCGCACCGCCGATCCGTACGGCCCCGTCGCCGTGGACCTGGGGTACGGCGCCGCGCCCTGGACGGCCGTCGAGCTGCTGGAACGGCTGCGGGCGCAGTGTCCGGACGTGAGCGTCACCGGGATCGAGATCGATCCGGCGCGGGTCGAGGCGGCCCGGCCCTACGAGCGCCCCGGGCTGGTCTTCGCCCACGGCGGTTTCGAGGTGCCGCTGCCGGGCGGGCGGCGTCCCTTGCTGATCCGGGCCGCGAACGTGCTGCGGCAGTACGAGGAGCGGGAGGTCGCCCCCGTCTGGGACCGGCTGCGCGCCCGCCTGGCGCCCGGCGGGCTGCTGGTGGAGGGGACGTGCGACGAGATCGGACGGCGGCACGTATGGGTGGCGATCGGCCCGGAGGGGCCGCGCACGGTGACGTTCGCGACCCGGCTCGGCTCCCTGGAAACGCCCTCCGACCTGGCCGAACGGCTGCCCAAGGCGCTCATCCACCGCAATGTGCCCGGTGAGCCGGTGCACGCCTTCCTGCTCGGCATGGACCGGGCCTGGGCGGCGGCCGCCCCGTACGCCGCGCTGGGCGCGCGGCAGCGCTGGATGCGTTCGGTGAAGGAGGTCGCGGCCCGCTGGCCGGTCGTGGACGGGCCGCGCCGCTGGCGCCAGGGCGAGGTCACCGTGCGGTGGGAGGCCCTGGCGCCGGGCGGCGGCGGGAAGGGGACGTGAGGGCGCGGGTGCTCGGATTTTCCCCGGACCCCCGGACCCCCGGCGCCCTCGGGGCCGGCCGCTCAGCCGGTCAGCTGCTTCTTGCCGGAGCCGCCGCTGACCTGGATCTTGCGCGGCCTGGCCTGCTCGGCCACCGGGACGCGCAGCGTCAGGACACCGGCGTCGTACGAGGCGTCGATCCGGTCGGTGTCGAGGGTGTCGCCGAGGAAGAGCTGCCGGCTGAACTTGCCGGTGGGCCGCTCGGCGGCGATCCGCTCGGCGTCCTCCGGCCCGAGCCACCGGCGCTCGGCGTGGACGGTCAGGACGTTGCGCTCGACGTCGAGGTCGATGCTCTCCGGGTCGACACCGGGGAGGTCGAAGTGGACCACCACGTCGTCACCGGAGCGGTAGGCGTCCATCGGCATTCCGACCGGGCGGGCCGTGGTGCCCAGCAGTTGCTCGGTGAGGCGGTCGAGCTCACGGAACGGGTCGGTGCGCATCAGCATCACGGGTCATCTCCTTCCCTGGAACCACTTCCTGTGATGCCCTCCGACTCTTGTATAACTCCAGGAAGGAAAATTGACAAGTGCCGACTCAAGTATATTGAAAGAGCAGGTCAGTGCGGGTGTCTGGAAGGTTGCCGAGAGGGCTGGGACGATCCTCAGCCGAGGTGGAGGGCGGCCAGCAGGGCATCGACGAGCAGCCGGTCCTGCTCCTGGGTGAGCTGCCGCCGGGCCTCCCGCGGTGGCAGCCACAGCAGCCGGTCCACCTCGTCACCGGGAGTGAACGCCCCGCCGGTCGCCTCGGCGGCCCAGTAGCGGACCTCCTTGGTCCGGCCGCCGGTCCCGTAGCGCGTGGTGGGCAGCACCGCGCCCGGCGTGCAGGACATGCCGGTCTCCTCGCGCACCTCGCGCACCGCCGCGGGCAGGGCCGCCTCGCCCGGCTTGAGCTTGCCCTTCGGATGCGACCAGTCGTCCCACTTGGGCCGGTGCACGAGCGCGATCTCGATACCCGCCGCACCGGCGGCCGTGCCCTCGCCCGCTCCCGCGCCGGAGCGCCTGCGGCGCCACAGCACGCAGCCGGCCGCGCGGACGGTGCGGGAGCCCGGCCCCGGGCCGGGCGCCGGTCCCCCGCCCCCCCCGCCCAACAGCGGCCCCCCACCGCCCCCAAAGCCACCCCTGTCTCTAATAAACAACTGACGCTGCCGACCACAGGCTCGTTG